>NZ_DBHIHF010000004.1:0-122525 GCF_057248925.1 Stomatobaculum sp. | reverse complement strand
CAGTTCGCCGGAGGAATTATTTCAGACTGTCCTACTTGATCTTGCAATCTAGCAACTTTTTCATTTTTATTTTTGAAAATCGTAACATCCCATTTCTTCGTCCGGATTTTTGACCGCACGAATATCGCAAGTACCATTCTTTTGCTCACCTTTTATCTCCGCGCATCTATTATGTGAACCAATTAATCCGCTTCGTTACTTTGTTCTGCGGCGTACTTCCCTTTATCCTGCGCCTTCATCGGTTTCGGGCAAAAAACCGGATATGCCAAAGTCTTATTTCAGTTTTTCGCCCTTCGTGTCCCCCGTGCCCGCGCCGTACACAAAAAGCCGGGCAGGGCTTCTCCCTCCCGGCTCTCTATCATCTTCTTCCTTCTATCTTCGTCGAAGCCTTCTATCCGCATCGAAGTCTTATTTCAGTTTTTCGCCCTTCGTATCCCGGTGGCCGCGCCGTATCTTCTCCGGATTGACCTTTTTCCCGTTGAACACAAACTCTTCCATGGGCGGTAACAGCAGCGCGCGCTGCACAAAGTCGCTGTCACCGAGGCGCATGCCGCGCACACCGCGCGCGTTCTTCTTCATTCGCGGCGCTTCTTCGGCGTTAAAACGGAGCGCAAAATCCCCCTCGCTGAGCAGCAGAGCATCCGGCCGACCTTTGCCGAGCGCGAGAACCGCCACGAGGCTGTCCGTGTCGCCGAGTTTGGTCGCAACCACAGTCTTATTCGCGGTCTCGAATTCCGCGCCGTCAACGAGTTTCACATAGCCCTCGCGGCTCACAAAGAACAACGCGGTCGCGCGGAGACTGCCTGCCGCCGCGACCAGCAGAATTTCTTCCTTGCGCCCGTCGAAGCGACTCAAGTTGTCAATCGGCACGCCCTTGTCCCTTAACTTGCCGGCGGGAATATCCCGCACCTTGACCTGATGCAGAGCCCCCGCACTGGTATAGAGCTGTATCCTGCCGCTCGTCATAATCGGGATAACCGCGCGGTACTCGCTCTCGATCTGCTCCCGATTCTTCTCATAACTCGCAACATCCAGAAGTTTTGCGTAGCCGAAGCGATCCAGGAGGAAGATGACCTGCTCATCCTCCGGCGCTTTCTCTTCGACCACCGCCTCCTTGCTGTTCTCGAGCGCGGTGCGGCGCGGCACGGCATACTCTTTTTTGATTGCCTCGAGATCTTTGATGAGAAGCTTGTCGAGCTTTGCGCGACTTTCGAGATACCCCTCGTAAGTCTCGATCTTCTTCAAGGTCTCCGCGTGCTCTTTTTCGAGCGCCAGAATCTCGAGCCCGATCAGTTTATAGAGACGCATATCCAGAATTGCCTGTGCCTGGCGCTCCGTGAAATGAAGCTTCGTCGCGTCGCGGAGAAAACTAGGGTCCTTGAAGTAAATGCGGCTCGCATCGCCGGTCGTGAGGCAGGCCTTCGCATCCTCCAGTTTCTTTGCGCCGCGGAGTATCGCAATGATTAAGTCAATGCAATCGCAGGCGGCAATCAGTCCCTCCTGCACCTCCTGCTTTAAACGCTCCTTTTCGAGTAACGTCGCGTACTTCTTCTCGGCGTTCTCGTACTGAAACGCGAGGTAGTGCTTTAAGATGCCCTTTAAGTCGAGGGTTTCCGGTCTGCCGTCCGCAATCGCGAGCATATTGACGCCGAAGCTGTCCTCGAGCTTGGTCTTCTTATAGAGCATGTTCTTGACGCGCTCCAGATCCGCGTCGCGGCGAAGCTCCAGAACAATGCGGACGCCTTCCTTGGAACTCTGGTTCGAGATATCGACGACCTCGGGGAGCTTTTTGTTCTCCACAAGCGCCGCCACATCCGTGAGAAATTTATCGATGCCCGCGCCGACCATGGTATAGGGAATCTCGGTGATGACCAGCTTGTCACGGTCGCTCCGCTTCTGGCCGAGCTCCACCTCAATGCGGCCGCGCAGCTTGATTTTGCCGACACCGGTTCTGTAAATCAGCGGGAGCTCGCTTTGATTGGCGACAATGCCGCCGGTCGGAAAATCCGGTCCCTTTAAGAGGCCGAGCAGCTTCTCGTATTTAATCTCCGGATTTTTGATGTAGGCGATGCAGGCGTCACAGACCTCCCCCAGGTTGTGCGGCGGAATCGAGGTCGACATACCGACTGCAATGCCCTCCGCGCCGTTCACGAGGAGGTTCGGAATGCGCACCGGCAAAACCTCCGGCTCCTTCTCGGTCTCGTCGTAGTTCGAGACAAAGCGGACGGTCTTGTCGAGATCGCGGAGGTAGACTTCCTCCGCAAACTTCTGGAGTTTCGCCTCGGTGTAACGCATGGCCGCAGCGCCGTCGCCCTCGATTGAGCCGAAGTTGCCGTGGCCGTCGACCAGCGGCATGCCGCGCTTAAAGGGCTGGCTCATCACAACCAGCGTCTCGTAAATCGAGCTGTCGCCGTGCGGGTGATATTTACCCATCGTGTCACCAACAATACGCGCGGACTTCCGGTGCGGCTTGTCGTGACTTAAGTGCAGTTCGCTCATATCATAGAGCACGCGCCGCTGCACCGGCTTTAAGCCGTCCCGCGCGTCGGGAATCGCGCGGGCGGTGATCACACTCATCGAATAGTCGAGATAGCTCTTCTGCATCTCCTCCGAGTATTCGGTTCGAAGAATTTTCTCTGCCATGGTATTCCTCTCTCGCCTTTATGCGTCGATTTCCGCTTCGTCCGCGTGGTCGTGGATAAAGTCGCGCCGCGGTCCCACATTGCTGCCCATGAGGAGCGCCGTAACCTCGCTCGCGAGGCGCGCATCCTCGATCTCGACCCGCTTTAACATGCGCTGTTCCGGGTTCAGCGTGGTCTCCCAGAGCTGCTCCGGGTTCATCTCGCCGAGCCCCTTGTAGCGCTGCAGGGTGAAGCTCCCCTCTTTATGCTTTGCCTTGAATTTTTCGAGCGCCTTGTCATCGTAAATGTAGACGCCGTCCTTGTCCTTGCCGCGCGTCGGAACCGCCTTATAGAGCGGCGGCATTGCAATGTATACATGCCCATCGTAGATGAGTTCCGGCATGAAGCGGTAGAGGAAGGTTAAGAGCAGGGTGTCGATGTGGCTGCCGTCGACATCGGCATCCGTCATCAGAATAATTTTGTCGTAGCGCAGCTTCGTGATGTCAAAGTCGTTGCCGTAGCCCTCGGAGAAGCCGCAGCCAAAGCTGTTAATCATGGTCTTGATCTCCGCGTTCGCAAGCACCTTGTCAATCGAAGCCTTTTCGACATTCAGAATCTTACCGCGAATCGGGAGTATCGCCTGATACATGCGGTTTCGCGCGGTCTTCGCCGAGCCGCCTGCGGAATCTCCCTCAACAATGAAAATCTCACACTTCGCGGGATCCCGGGACTCACAGTTCGCAAGCTTTCCGTTCGAGTCGAAGGAAAAACGCGGCTTTGCGAGCAGATTGGTTCTCGCCTTCTCCTCGGCTCGCCGTATCTTTGCCGACTTTTCGGCGCAGGCGATAATCGCACGAACCGTCTCCAGGTCGCGGTCAAAGTAGCGCGTGAGCTCATCGCCCGCAATCGTGGAGACCGCCTTCGTCGCATCCGCACTCGCAAGCTTGGTCTTGGTCTGTCCCTCGAAAATCGGATCCGGGTGCTTGATTGCGACAATCGCTGTCATGCCGTTTCGCGTGTCCGCGCCGGTGAAGTTCGCATCCTTCTCCTTTAAAAAGCCGAGCTCGCGCGCGTAGGTGTTGATGAGCTGCGTGAAGCGCGTCTTAAAGCCCTGCAGATGTGTGCCGCCCTCGGCCGTGTAGATGCTGTTGCAGAAGCCGAGCAGCTTCTCTTCAAAGGCATCCACAAACTGGATTGCGCACTCGAGCTCAATGTCCTCAAAGCGCCCCTTGATGTAAATCGGCTCATGGACGGCTGTCTGCCCCTCGTTCAGCGCGCGGACATAGGCAATGAGCCCCTCGGGCTCGCGAAACACTTCCTGTTCCGCCTCGCCGGGGAGCTTGTTTTCGTAATAGATGGTGATGCCGGGATTTAAGTAGGCCGTCTCGTGTAGCCTCGACTTTAACCAGTCCGCGCGAAAGTGTGTCTTCTCAAAAATCTCCGGGTCCGGCAGGAAGTTGATTTCCGTGCCGCTCTCCGCCTGCTTTCCGACAATCGGCAGGAGACCGTTTTTCAGCGCCGTGGTCGGCTCTCCCCGCGAATAACTGTCCTCGTAGACCACGCCGCCGCGGCTGATGCGCACCCGCATCTTTTTGGAGAGCGCGTTCACGACTGAGGAGCCCACGCCGTGCAGACCTCCGCTCGTCTTGTACGCGCTGTTATCGAACTTGCCGCCCGCATGCAGGGTCGTCATGACGACACGCTCCGCTGAGACACCCTTCCGATGCATCTCGACCGGAATGCCGCGGCCGTTGTCCCGCACGGTACAAGAACCGTCCTTCTCGAGGACAATGTGAATCTCGCTGCAGTAGCCCGCGAGGTGTTCATCGATTGCATTATCCATAATCTCGTAAATCAGGTGGTTCAGCGCCTTCTGCCCGACGCCACCGATGTACATACCCGGACGCTTTCTGACCGCTTCGAGACCTTCCAGCACGGTGATGCTGTCCGCATTGTACTGTGTCTTTGCCATCTCTCCTCCTTAGCGCCGCGGAAACGGCGAAAAAAAGAGACCGAAGTCTCCCTTCGGTCCCATGCAGCAAGCGACGGGAATCGAACCCGCGTCCCAAGCTTGGGAAGCTTGTGTTCTACCATTGAACCACGCCTGCGTACAAATCAGTATACCGGAAGTCAAGAGGATTGTAAACCTTCTTTTTTCTTCCGGCACGCCTCGCAATAGCCGTAGAGCACCGTGCCCTCGCATTGCAATGAAAAGCCGTGACCGCGCATCAAATGCTCTCTGACCTCATCCATGAAGTCGCAATCCATGTGTATGATTTTACCGCAGCCGAGACACTTTAAGTGCAGGTGGTCCGCACAGTGCCGCCCCTCGACTTCGAGCTGATAGACAGCCTTCTCACCCTTCTCCGCGACATATTTGAGAATCTTCTTTTCCTCATACAGGCGGTCCAGATTGCGGTATACCGTCGTCGGACTCACATTCAGGCCAATGCTCTGCAGATGATCCAGAATATCCGAAGCGCTCACGGTTCTGCCCGCCGAGGTCTCCAGATATTTCATGATTTCCTGTCTTGACTTTGTGCTGTATGTTCCGCTCCTCTTCATAGCCGCCCCCTTGCAGGAAGGATAGCACAGAACATTCGTTTTGTAAAGAGACACCAACAGGCGGCAGACCGGTTGTAATGCCGATCCGCCGCCCGTTCGTGTCTTACTTGAAAGCTTCTTCCGCGTCAGAAGAGTCCTGTGATCTTTCCGTTCTCGTCGACATCGATGTGCTCTGCCGCCGGCACCTTCGGGAGACCCGGCATGGTCATGATGTCGCCGGTCTTCACGACAATGAAGCCCGCGCCCGCCGAGACCTTGACCTCGCGGACCGTAATCTTGAAGCCGCGCGGCGCACCGGTCAGATTCTTGTTGTCCGAGAAGCTGAACTGTGTCTTCGCCATGCAGACCGGATAGTGCCCGAAGCCGAGTTCCTCGAGGCGCTTTGCCTGCTTTTTCGCCTCGGCCGTGAGCACCACGCCGTCGCCGCGGTACACTTCGCGCACAATCTTGTTGAGCTTCTCCTCCAGGCTGTCGCCGTCCTCGTAGGCAAAGCGGAAGTGGTTCTCTGCCTTGTCCTCGCAGAGACGCACGACCTCGCGTGCCAGTGCCTCGCCGCCTTCGCCGCCCTTCGCCCAGACCTCGGAGAGCACGACATTGACGCCGAGCTTCTTGCACTCGTCTGCGATGCAGGCAAGCTCCTCCTCAGAGTCAAACGGGAAGCGGTTGATTGCGACCACGGTCGGAAGGCCGAAGACCTTCGTCATGTTCTCGACATGCTGCAGGAGATTCGGGAGGCCCTTTTTAAGCGCCTCGACATTCGGCGTGTTGAGTTCTGCCTTGTCGACGCCGCCGTGGTGCTTCAGCGCGCGCACGGTTGCAACCACGACCGCGCAGTCCGGGCGCAGACCCGTCATGCGGCACTTGATGTCAATAAACTTCTCTGCGCCGAGATCCGCGCCGAAGCCCGCCTCGGTGACCGCATAGTCGTTCAGCCGAAGTGCCAGTCTGGTCGCGAGTACGGAGTTGCAACCGTGAGCAATATTCGCAAACGGTCCGCCGTGAATAAAGGCCGGCGTGTGCTCCAGGGTCTGCACGAGATTCGGCTTCAACGCGTCTTTTAAGAGCGCTGTGAGCGCACCCTCCGCGTGAAGGTCGCCCGCAGTCACCGGCTCATTGTCCATGTTGTAGCCGATAATCATGCGCGCCAGTCTCTCCTTCAGATCCTTTAAGTCTTTCGCGAGGCAGAAGACCGCCATAATCTCACTCGCGACCGTGATCTCGAAGCCGTCCTCGCGGACACGGCCGTCGGTTCTCTTGCCGAGACCATCGATGATGTTGCGGAGCTGACGGTCGTTCATATCGACCGCGCGCTTCCAGGTGATACGCTTGTCGTCGATGCGCAGCGCGTTGCCCTGGAAGATATGGTTGTCAATTAGCGCCGCAAGGAGGTTGTTGGCTGCCCCGATTGCGTGGAAGTCGCCGGTAAAGTGGAGGTTAATCTCCTCCATCGGCACGACCTGCGCGTAGCCGCCGCCGGCAGCGCCGCCCTTCACGCCGAAAACCGGACCGAGCGAAGGCTCGCGGAGTGCGACCGCAACGCTCTTGCCGAGACGCTTTAATCCGTCCGCGAGACCGACGGAAGTCGTCGTCTTGCCCTCGCCCGCGGGCGTCGGGGTGATGGCCGTGACCAGCACGAGCTTGCCGTCCGGCTTACCCTCGGTGTCCTTTAAGAGCTGATAGCTCACCTTTGCCTTGTCCTTGCCGTACTGCTCCAGATATTTTTCATCGATGCCATCGGCGCGGGCAATATCTTCGATTCTGGCTACCTGCGCCTCCTGCGCAATCTCAATATCTGTTTTCATATGCATTCTCCTTTCATCCTACCCTGCGGGTTCCGTTTATTTTGCTGCAATGTTCTGGACAAAAAAGCGTATAAATGCAATGGTCTGCGGCTGGTAGATGATGTCTACCAGGAAAGCGCCGACAATCGGCACAATCATAAACGCGCGGTGCGACATGCCGTACTTCTCGGTGACAGCTGTCATGTTGACAATCGCCGAAGGTGTGGCGCCGAGTCCGTGTCCGCAGAGTCCCGCGCACATCACGGCTGCATCGTAATTGCTGCCGAGCAGGCGGAACACAATGAAGTAAGCCGCAAAAATCATGAAAATGACCTGGCAGCAGACCACGAGCAGCACGCCGCCAATCAGTCCCGCGAGCTCCCAGAGCTTTAAGCTCATGAGCGCCATCGAGAGATAGAGCGACAGCATCACTTCGCCGATGCCGTCCACCAGCGCATAATCAAAGCTGAAAAACCGGACCTTCTCGTTCAGGTTGCGCACAAGCACCGCGACAAACATCGCGCCGACATAAGTTGGAAACGACATACCGATGGCTGCGCCAATCAGCGCGGAAATCTTCGCGCCGACCGCCATACAGACTAAGAGCACCGTGACATTTTCCATGATGACGCGGGTGCTCCGCGCCTCGCCGCTGCTCTTGTTGACCTCAAAGACATCACTGCCCTGAAAGCTGTCCGCCGCATCGGGCGTCAGCTTATGCCGGACAATCAGCTGACTTCCAAGCGGTCCGCCTATCATGACCGCCGTAATGAGGCCAAAGGTTGCCGCCGCCGCGCCGACCAGCATCGCCTGGTCGTAACCCATCTCGGTGAACTGTGCGCCGTAAGACGCCGCCGCGCCGTGGCCGCCTATCATCGAAATGGCACTGGATAACAGCGCATAGGGCGCGGGCAGTCCGATGGCCGTTCCGACCGCAATGCCGATTACGTTCTGAATGACCGAGATGACACCTGAGATCAGCCAATAGATAATCAGCATGACGCCGCCGCGCTTTAAGAGCGAAAAACTCGCCGAGAGTCCGACTGTCGTGAAGAAGGCCAGCATGAACGGACTCTGAAAATACGTGTCAAAACTCACCTGGAAGCTCCCCGTCACATGGCCGAGGAACGTCAGAAACATAAAGAGGAAACCGCCCACCACCGGTGCGGGAATGCAATAGTGGTTTAAGATCCGGACGCGGTTTTTCACCGCCGCTCCCAAAAGCAGTAAGAGCGCCGCGAGCGCCAAGGTCGTAATGGCATCCGCCTCGATTTGGAGGGTGGAATTCAGGATCTGTATGCTCACAACTCCGCTCCTTTCGTATGCGCAGTCTTAAATCTCTCTTGTCAGTTCGGAGAGCGCAAAAATCTCGCGCTCCGCCGCAATCGCCTGCTCCTCAAGCGCCGCAACGCGCGCGCTGTACTCGGCGACAAAGTCCTCATCCTCAATTGAGGCGAGATTAATCTTCACATTGAGGCCCGCACCGATCACAGCGGTTCTCGCCGCCATCGCCGCGACGAGGCCATCGGTCACGGCATTGGTATTGCCGCGCTCCACCACCGTCTTTGCGAGCGGGAAAATGCGCGCCGCGGTTTCCGCGACATGGCAGGGAACCTTTGCGGCAGACTTTAAGCCGTTCTGCATTGCGGCCTTTCGCGCAGCCTTCTCTTCGTCCGTGTTCTTCGGCAGCGCCATTGCCGCCATGAACTCGTTGAAGGACTCGGAGTCGCGGTCAATCTCCTCAACCAGCTCTTTCTTCAGTGCCTCGGCCGCCGCTGCGACCTCGCGCATCTCTGCCTCAACCTCAACATACTTCTTCTTGCCGACGGTGAGACCCGCTACCATGCCCGTAAGCGCTGCGGAGAGAGCGCCGAACCGCCGCCCGGCGCCGGTGCATCGGAAGCCGTGAGATCCACAAACGCGGCGATACTCATATCTTTCAGCTTTTCGCTCATGCCTCTTCCTCCTCATCCTCAAGGAGCCAGTTCTCCATGATCTGCTTCTTCGCGTCGAACTTCATCGGTCCGAACATGCAAGCCTGCAGGTAGTACTCTGCGCAGTCAATCAGGGACTGCATCGGCACGACACCGACAATCTCACTCTCGAGGACATTGACACCGTAGCGACGCGCCTCCATCTTGACTGCCTCAAACGCGCGGTAGATGGCCGTCTTCTCGTAGTTCACGAGGTTCATCGAAACCTGTGCGACCGTAGCTTTGCCGGAATAGTGATCCTTCAGCTCGACGCCGATGGCCTTGATGAAGTGGTAGCCGCCGCGGATATTCTTGACCGCATCCGCAATGTGGTTTGCGATTTCCATATTGTCCGTATCGAGGTTCACATTGTACGCAATGAGCGGCATTCTCGCGCCGATGGCAACGACACCTGCGGTCGGATGAATGTGATCCGGTCCGAAGTCCGGGGTCCAGAGTTCCTTGTCCTGAAGCTTCTCCGCCATGCCCTCGAACTGACCCTTACGAATCTTTGCGAGGTTTGCTCTGTGCGGTGCGGTTGCGGAATCCTCATACAGGAAGACCGGAATGCCGAACTTCTCGCCGACTGCTTTTCCGACTTCCTTTGCGATCGCATCCGCCTCTGCGACGGTCGTATTGCGGCAGGGGATAAAAGGAACGACGTCGACAGCGCCCATGCGCGGATGCTGTCCCTCGTGCTTGGTCATATCAATCAACTGCACAGCGACTTCAAACGAGTCGATGACTGCGTCGCGGAGCGCTTCCGGCTCGCCGACTGCGGTAATCACGCAGCGATTGTGGTTCACATCAGTCTGGCAATCCAGAAGCCGGACATTCTTTCTGTTCTTGAAGCACGCGGCAATTTTTGCCACCTTCTCCATGTCACGTCCTTCGCTGTAATTCGGCACAGTCTCAAGCAGTTTCTTTGCCATTTGTCTCCTCCTTTATCGGTTGACAGCGACACCCTGCCGCTGCTCTTTTATTATACTCAGTTTTTTTGTTTGTGCACATTTTTTTATTTAAGATTGTAAAGTAGGTAGCTCACCAACATTATATCCATTTTCAAGTGCTGATAGCGCCGATTTATTGGATGAACTATATGTAATACACAGAAAGCTGCCTTTCTTCCCTGCGCCATGTCTTCGGACCTTGCCTAGTCTCAAACAAACACAAAAGAAGAGGCAGCTCCGATCGGGACTGCCTCTTCTTTTGTTTCGTATCCTCTTTGATTCCGGACAGCTTTTCAGCTCAACTTACCTTCGGATGCCTTGTTCTCTCAGTTCCCGCTCCCCGCCGCGAGCAGTTCCTTCAGTTCCGGCGTTCTCTGAATGAGGCCCTCCTGCTTCATCCAGTCGATGTTCTCCTGCCAGCAGCTCTCTGTTTGCGAGAGGAAGGGCGCACTGTCGCTCTCCATCTTCGGCAACAGCACTGCTGCGCTCTTTTTCTCAACATTCTCACTGAGCGGGAAATTCTCGGCATTCTGCTTTTCGAGCAGCAGTTTCACGGCCGCATCCGGGTCTGCCTTGAAATCCGCAAACCCCTTCTTTGCCGCGCGCACAAATTTCTCCGCGAGCTCCGGCTTATCCTGTAAAACGCTGTCATTCGTAATCAGGCAGAGTTCATAGTAATTCGGGACGCCGTACTCGGTCGGCGAGAAGTAGTTGAGCGAAAATCCCTCTTCCTCGAGCTGCGGCACCTCGTGGTTCACGAGACAGCCTATGGTCGCATCCACCTGCCCTGTGGTCATGGAGCTCATGAGATCAAAGCCCACATTCTTTAAGGTGAGGTTACTCGTGTCCGCGCCGACATTCCGCATGAGCACCGAAATCATGGCCTCGGAGAGCGGCGTCCCCGCATAGCCGACCGTCTTGCCCTCGAGATCCTTCGGACTCAGAATATTTTTGTCCTTCAGCGAAAGGACAATGTTCAGCGGGCTCTGGCAAACTGCGCCGAGCGACTTCACCTTGACGCCCTGGTCCGCGACCATCTGGATAATGTCCTGCTGATAATAAAGTCCGAACTCTGCCTTGCCCGCCGAAACAAGCGAAATGGCATCGTTCTCGTTCGACGGGAACTGCACATGGACATTGAGCCCTTCTTCGGCAAAGTAACCCTTCTCGATTGCCTCATATAAGAAGGCATGCACGGCGTTTGGATACCAGTCCAGGACAATGTTCACATCCTCCGCTTTCTCCTGTCCCTTTGCCTGTTTTTCGGTCTTGCCACCGCAAGCTGTGAGCGCCGTCAAAAGCGCAAGTCCCGTCACGATAGCCGCTACGCGCCGCCAGATCTGTCCGCCAAACCGTTTCTTCATGAATCTCTCCTCCTTGTCTCTTCTGGATCGCTATCCTGATGATTCCGAAACCTGAGCGCTCTCGTCTCTATCTGCCGCGCAAGTGCCGTGAGCAGCATCGCCGCGACACTTAAGAGCACAATCGGCGCAAATACGCCCGCGCCGTCGAGCTGTGTCATCATACGGCGGGAGAAATAGCCGAGGCCCGCCTGGGCGCCGAGCCACTCGCCGATGGCTGCGCCGATGACCGAGAGCGGGATTGCCATACGAACTGCCGTGAAAAAGGAAGGCAGTACAGCCGGGAGCTTTAACTTCCAAAAGAGCTGCCACCGCGTCGCACCGAGGGTCTGCATGAGCTCCGTCATCTCCGGCGGAATCGCGCGAAAGCCGTCCGAGAGCGTGACCGCAATCGGGAAAAACGTCATGAGCACGGCCGCGAGCACCTTGCTCCAGATGCCGTAGCCGAGCCAGAGCACGAAGAGCGGCGCGAGCGCCGTGGTCGGGATGGTCTGCGAGGCGACGAGGAGCGGGTAGAGCGCCCGCTCCGCCGTTTTGCTCTGGTCCATGAGAATCGCGAGAAAAATCCCGAGCAGCAGCGAGAGCAGCAGCGAAACGGCGACGACTGCCATGGTCGCCGGAAGATGCACCAGAAGGAGCGGCTTCCGGAGCTCATAGATGCGGCGCAAGATCTGTGTCGGCGACGGCAAAATATAGGCCGCGTTCATGTGCCGCGCAAACAGTTCCCAGGCGAGTAGAAACAGAGCCGTCAGCAAAAGGGAGGGCAGCTGCCGCCGCATCGTCTCTCTGTTCATACCGTTATCTCCCGCGCGAGAAGCTGTATCAGCTCCCGCTTTAAGTCGAGCGCCGCCGTCTGTCCGAGACTCTCCTCGCTGCGCGGGTAAGAAAGCGGCACGCGAAATTCTCTAAGCGACCGCACCGGCCGCGATGTGATGACCAGAATGCGCTCCGAGAGAAAGATAGCTTCCTCAACATCGTGCGTCACAAACAGAATGGTCCGCTTCTCCTGCCGCCACCTGTCGAGGAGCCACTTTCGCATCGAGAGCCGGGTCATATAGTCGAGCGCCGAAAAGGGCTCATCTAAGAGAAGAAGCTTTGCGCCGGTCAGCAAGGTCCGCGCGAACGCCGCCCGCTGCCGCATGCCGCCGGAGAGCGAGAGCGGACTCTTATCCGCCCAGCCTTGAAGCCCCACCACTTCCAGTACAGCCTCTGCCTTCGCCCGCCGGGTCTCCCGGTCGAGCGGCTTCTCGCCGAGTTCCAGCGGCAGCCCGACATTGTCCGCAACAGTCCGCCACGGAAACAAAAGGTCCTGCTGCGGCATGTACCCGCAGTAGCGCTTCTTCTCCGCAATCGGCACGCCCTCCGCCAGGATGCTGCCGGACTCGGGCAAGAGAAGCCCGTTCATCAGGCGAAACAGGCTGCTCTTGCCCGCGCCGCTCGGCCCGAGAATCGAGACAAATTCCCCCGCTTCCACCTGAAACGAGAGCCTGTCCAGTAACAAAGGGCCGCTCCCGGCATAGCGAAAACTCACTTCCGAAAATTCCAATGCTGTCATTGTTTCTCCTCAAGCTGTCCATACAAAAAAGGACAGAACTGCCCGATGGCATCTCTGTCCTTTCATGAGATTCCTACGTTGGCATTACCCAAATCAGGTTTTCGGGTTCCGGTCCTCCGGTCTCAGCTGCACACAGCACCCCGTCTCGTTTTCTGTTTTGATTCTAGTCACCCGCACGCAGGCTGTCAAGTCAGTCTCAGTGCACATAGACCGGCATGCCGACCGTGATTCGCTCGTAAAGCTGTTTTGCGAAGGCCGACGGGAGGTTAATGCAGCCGTGGCTGCCGTTCGACTGGTAGATGTTGCCGCCGAACTTGCCGCGCCAGCTCGCATCGTGAAGCCCGATGCCGCCGTCAAACGGCATCCAGTAGCTCACAAACGCCGCGTAGAGATTCTGGGACCCGCGAAGAATCCGATTCCGCTGCTTGTAAGCGATGCGGAAGTTACCGTAGTGCGTGGCTCTCTCCCGGGTCGGAAGGCCGGTCACGCAGGCGCTCTCCATCACCTTTCTGCCGTTCTCAAAGAGAATCACGCGCTGTTTCTCGATGCTGATGTCGATATAGTTCAAGCCGTGTCCCAGCTGGAACTCGGGATCGGCCGCGAGCACCGGGACAAAGAGATCGTCCTTCGCCATCACAATCTCGCCGTTCAGAGACTTCGGCGTCTCCTTCACCGCGCTGCCGCTCTCGCTCGCTTCGCCGCTGTTGCCCTCGGCAGTGAGGCTCTCGACCGTCTCGGTCTCGACCGGCGCCGCGCCGACCGCAATCGTATCGCCGTTGACACTCTCGGTTTGAACCGTCCCTGCGGCAGTTTGGCTCTCCGCAGCCGTCGCCTCCGCCCCCGCCGCGGCCTGGGCGGGCGCCGGATCCGGATCCGGATTCTCGATGAAAATGCCGTCCCGGAGAGAGGCCGTCAGCACCGGACTCGCGGCATCCGCCGCTCTGTCTTCCTCGGATTTCAGCGTCGCGATGTACTCCGGCGCCTGGGTCTGCTGCGCCTCGGCCTCCTTTAAGAGCTGCTCGGCCTTTGCCTTGTCCTTTTCGCGCCGCGCCGCGCGCTTTGCGGCTTTCAGCTTCTTTGCATTGGCCGCGAGCCGCGCTGCCTTCTGCGCCTCGCTCTCCCGCACCGGGCGGTTGATGCCGAGCTTTGCGCAGAGAATTTGCATCATGCGCTCGCTGTCCACGACATAGTTCTCGCCGCCGTGTTCCGCGGAAAGCGCCGCAAGCTGCGGCTCAAACTGTCCCTGCAGTCCGTTCACATAGTCTTCGAGCGCCGCATAGTCAAGACCTGTCGTGCCGTCCCGAGTCTCGCGGAGCCAGCTGTTCAGCGTCTCGCTGTCCAGCTGTACCGTTGCCTGCCCGATGAAAAAGGTGAAGTCGTGATTGACCAGCGCGTTTCGCGCGGCTGCCTTGTCGGCCAGGGTGGCATTGTCCGCGGTCACCGCGGGCTGCACCGCAAAGGTGTCGGTGAGGTCAAGCTCGCTCTGATCGCTCTGCAGCGCCTCGACCACGGCATTCAGAATGTCCTCTTTGCTCGCGCTCCAGCCGGTCTCCGCCGGCAAAACGGAATAGCCGGCATCCGCCGTATAGTCGGAGAGTTTGGCATCCTGCGCCGGAATCGAGACCTCAAAGAGCCCCTGCTCCTCGAGGAGTTTCTCGACCGCATCGCGGTGCACGTCGACGGTTCTTTTGCTCAGAAGCTCATGCCGCTGAAAAATTGCGACCGGCCACGCGAACGAGGAGCCGTCTTTCAGCGCTGCCTTCCAGTTGTCCCGGCTCTCGACCCCGAGCACATCCTTCCGGTGCAGAGAATAGCTCAGATCCTTGACGCGTATGCCGAGCGAGCCCTCGGTCGCCGCCGCCGTAATCAGTTCCTGCGCTCTCGTATAGGAAATCAGCGAGGCATCCTTTCCGTCCACTGTCGAATTCGGGTAAGTATGACCCGCAAAAAAAGCGGCCCCGGCCAGATAACAGACGCAAAGTGCTGCCGCGGCGCCACCCAGTATCTTCTTTTGTTTCCGTTCCATCTCTCTGCCCTTGCCGACCCTCCGTCTTCATAAAAATTTTATACTCTATTTTAACATTCGAAGCGTCTTTTGAGAAGCTATGACAACAAAAAACCTTGCACACCGCAGTGCAAAGTGCTATGCTGATACGAAATTTTTTCATGTTGTTGTTTCTCTCAGATTGGAGGCAAGGTATGGCACTCGTCATTCCGGAGCACTACGATCCCGTGCTCTCGGTCCGTGAGACCCAGGAGGCAATCAAATTTATCCGCGACCTGTTCCAGAAAGAGTTCGGTCAACAGATGAACCTGGAGCGCGTCTCCGCACCGCTCTTCGTGACCGAAAAAAGCGGCTTAAACGACAATCTAAACGGCGTGGAGCGCCCGGTCAATTTTGACCTGCTCTCTTTACCGGGCGAGAACATCGAAGTGGTGCAGTCGCTCGCCAAGTGGAAGCGCCTTGCCTTAAAGCGCTACGGCTTCAAGCCGGGCGAGGGCCTCTACACAAACATGAACGCCATCCGCCGCGATGAAGAGCCGGACAACCTCCACTCCTGCTATGTGGACCAGTGGGACTGGGAGCGCGTGATTCGCAAAGAGGACAGAAGTATCGAAGTGCTCGAGGACACCGTGCAGCGCATCTTCACGATTATCAAGCACATGCAGCATGAGGTCTGGTACAAGTACCCGGATGCCTGCTACCGCCTCCCGCGGGAAATCACCTTCATCGACGCAGAAGAGCTTCTGAAGCGCTACCCGACGCTCACCCCGAAGGAGCGCGAAACTGCGATTGCGCGTGAGTGCGGCGCTGTCTTTGTGGAGCGCATCGGCGGCGCGCTCTCTAACGGCGAGCCCCACGACCTCCGCGCGCCGGACTATGACGACTGGAACTTAAACGGCGACATTCTCTTCTGGTTTGAGCCTCTGCAGTGTGCGCTCGAGCTATCCAGCATGGGTATCCGCGTCTCGCCGGAGAGCCTTGACGCACAGTTAAAGCTCACGCACTGCGAGAACCGCCGCGCCCTCCCCTACCATAAGGCGCTCTTAAACGGCGAACTGCCCTATACCATCGGCGGCGGCATAGGCCAGAGCCGTCTCTGCATGCTTTTACTCGGCAGAGCGCACATCGGCGAAGTGCAGGCCAGCATATGGCCAGAGGAGATGATCGAGACCTGCGCGGCCCACAACATCACCCTGCTGTAACGCGCAAAGACCGCTGCCTTTCGGGCCTGCATCCGTATGCAAAGCCAACGGAAGACAAAAAAATCCGCAGACAGTCGACTGTCTGCGGATTTTTTGTATCTGCTTTGTTATCCGAATTTATGCCGTTTCGATCGCGTCTTTTCGAGTTTCATCGTTTCGATTTTTAGTCTTATCGAAATACAGTCTTTTTGAATTCGGCATTTCCGCTCTTTCCCGCTCAGAGTGTGAGCAGCTGCTCCGCCCGAACTTCGTATTCGCTGAGAGTCTTACTCTTTTTGAGTTCCCGCACCGCTCTCTCGTGTTCCGGAAAGGCAAGTCCCAAATAGTCCCAGACCTCCTTCATGCGGCAGAGCGTCGCATTTTCATAGAGGAAACTCTTTCCGTAGCCGTCGAGGAGCGCCGCATGAAAAGCACGGCGCTGCCGCTTCTCTTCCTCTTCGCGCGGCATTTCTTCACCGCGCAGGCGTCTCAGATAGCGCGCGGCGAGCATCGGATCCCGGAGAAGTCCTCTCCCGAGCATAATGTGGGAGACCGACGGAAAGCGCTCCCGTATGCGGTCAATATCCGCCTCGTCGATGAGATCGCCGTTATAGCCGAGCGGCATCTTTGCCCCCTCCGCTGCCAGAGAAAACATGTCGAGGTGAACCGTTCCCCGGTAAAACTCCTTCTGAATCCGCGGGTGGACTATGAGCTCGGAGAGCGGAAAGTCGTTATAAATTTCGAGAATCGCCGGAAACTCCGCCGGGTCCTTGACGCCGAGCCGCGTCTTCACGCCGAGCTTCGTATCCGCAGGTAAGTTGCGAAATACCTCTTCAAAAAAATGCCTGAGCGCCGGGAGCTCCGTAAGAAAGCCCGAGCCCTTCTTCTTCGCCGTGACCGTGCCCGAGGGACAGCCGAGGTTCAGATTGAGTTCCTTGTAGCCGTAGTCTCTCAGGATTTCCGCGGCAAAGAGAAAATCCTCCGCATTGTTCGTTAAGAGCTGCGGAATCAGATGTAACCCTGTATTGTTCTCCGGCAAAATGTCGCGCCGGTCCCGCTTCGTGATGCCGGCACCCGCATGTCCCGGCGAGATAAACGGCGAATAAAACCGCGCAACGCCGCCGTAGCACGCGGCGAGCGCATTCCGATAGACATAGCCCGTGATGCCCTCCATCGGCGCAAGCGAAAATATGATTTCTTTCATCCGGATACTCCCTCTTATGATATGCCCCACATTGTAACGGAGTTACGAAAAACGCGCAAGCCGATGGACAGCGCCGGAATCTGTGCTACACTGCCTGTAGTAAAGGAGGAACTTGCAATGCTCGAACAGGTGAATTTGAAACAGAAACTTGCGAAAGAGGATTATCAGGCTGTGATGCCCGCCCTGAAAGCGAGACTCGCCGCGCTGGATGCACCGCTCCGCGCCGCAAATCTCCCGGTCATTCTGATTTTTGAGGGCTGGTCCGCCGCCGGCAAGGGGCAGATGATCGGGCAGCTCATCAAAAATCTCGATCCGCGCTGGTTCACCGTCGTGAACACCCAGCCGCCGACCGAACTCGAACAGCGCTATCCTTACCTCTGCCGCCACTGGCACACCATTCCGGAGGCGGGCAAATTCTCGATCATGGACCGCTCCTGGTATCAGGAGGTCTCGGTCCGTGCGATTGCGGACAAACTCCCCGCGCACACCGTGGAAACCCGGCTCGCCGACATCCGCCGCTTCGAAAAAACACTCACGGACAACGGCTATCTGATTCTCAAATTTTTCATCCACATCTCAAAGCGGGAGATGAAAGCCCGCCTCGAGGCACTCGCAGAAAACCCGGAGACCGCCTTCCGCGTCGTGAAATCCGACCGGAAGCAGGTAAAGCACTACGACGACTACTATGCCGCCTTTGACCGCATGCTTGCCGAGACCACGACCGCCGAAGCCCCCTGGACCCTGGTCTCCGGCACGGACCGCCGCGCCGCGACCGCGCAGGTATTCCGCACCGTGATCGATGCCATCTCCGAACGGCTGACCCGCCCCGCTCCGCCGCAGACTATTACGCTGCCGAACGAGGACACCGCCGATGCAACGCTCTGCCTCTCCGACATCGACTTAAGTCAAACGCTCACGCGGGAGGAGTACAAAAAATGCCTGAAAGCAGAGACCGCGCGGCTCGCCAAAAATCAGAACCTTCTCTATACCAGACGCATCCCGCTGATTGTCGGCTTTGAGGGCTGGGACGCCGCGGGAAAGGGCGGCTGCATTAAGCGTCTCTCCTCACCGCTCGATGCCCGCGGCTACGCGGCACTCCCGATTGCGAGTCCAACACCGGAAGAGAAAAAGCGTCACTTCCTCTGGCGCTTCTACGAGCGGCTTCCGAAGAGCGGTCACATTGCGATTTTTGACCGCACCTGGTACGGTCGCGTCCTCGTCGAGCGGATTGAGGGCTTCTGCAGCGAGGCGGACTGGAGGCGCGCCTACGGGGAAATCAACGACTTTGAGGCCTATCTGCAGCAAAGCGGCGCTCTGCTGGTGAAATTCTGGATTCATATCAGTAAGGAGGAACAGTTAAAGCGCTTCCGCGCCAGAGAGCGCACGCCCGAGAAGCAGTGGAAAATCACCGCCGAGGACTGGAGAAACCGCGAAAAGTGGGCGCTCTACGAGACCGCGGTGAACGATATGCTCCGCTACACCTCGACCGAGACAGCGCCCTGGCACATACTCGCCGGAAACGACAAGTACTTCGCGCGGATTCAGGCTCTCCGCATTGTGAACGAGGCGATTGAGGCGAGGCTTAAGGAAAAGGGGTGAACAGCACAGTTTCTACGATAGCACAGCACAGATAAGAAAAGCGGGCATCTCCGAAGGAGAGGCCCGCTTGCTTTCATTAGAGTTTCTTTTGTTACTTGGGAATTAACGCCATTTTTAGTGCCATCGGCGTTAATTGTGGCATTATTCACGGTGTCATCCACCTTGCTTTGATTTCGATAGAGCAGCATCCGATTTACAAGGTGACGGTTTGTTTTCTCGTATAACCGATTTTTAATCTTTCTCGTAGAAAACAATGTCCATCTGTTCATTGACTTTTTCAATTCTTCCGGTTCGATGGTACCCCAGCTTTTCGTAAAGATGCAGGTTGCCGGCCTCCTGTAATATTGTATCCAGGCACCAGTGATGACTACCATGTATTTGTTCCGCTGCGCTTATTGCTGCTTGGGCATATCCCTTGTTTCTATGCGCAGGCATAATCCAAATCGGGGATATTCGTTTTCTGCTATGATCTTTCTTGTCGACAACCCGAATAACACCGACATTTTCATTCTCGACAACAACGAAATAATAAACCGTCCCCGGCTGCTCATATCGTGCAGAGATTTTCTCCAAGCTCTCAGCTCCGGGACTCATCCCATAATCTTGATATTTATCCAGTAAATCCGAAAAAGCACTGATCTGCATTTCCCATATGGTTTGCAGATCATCCTTAAAAGCAGGCTTTAAGGAAACCTTATTCATTTGTCTCTCTCCATAATCATCTACCGCTCTACAAAGGTAGATGTTAATAAATCTGAATTTCAACAATTGTATCATCATTATACGCGTGAGTTGATAGGCTTTCCACCATCTCTCGATCCCAGCGTTAGCTCTACAGTAGCAAAAAGGCAGCGGCCTCACGGCCGCTGCCTTTTTCTATCTTACGAATTCTGCTTCTGCTTAATCATAGCGCGCTTCCGGAGCGTCGGATCCAGAATTTTCTTCCGGATGCGGAGGTTCTCCGGCGTGACCTCAAGGAGCTCATCGGTGTCGATGAACTCGAGGCACTGCTCAAGACTCATGACCTTCGGCGTGACGAGCTTCAGGGCATCGTCCGAGCCGGAAGCACGGGTGTTGGTGAGTTTCTTCGTCTTGCAGACATTGACCTCGACATCCTCGGACTTGCCGCTCTGGCCGATGACCATGCCGGCATAGACCTTGACACCGGCGCCGATGAAGAGCTGTCCTCTCTCCTGCGCTTGGAAGAGTCCGTAGGCAACCGCCTCACCGCTCTCGTAGGCGATGATAGAACCGGTCTTCCGGTAGAACATATCGCCCTTATAAGGACCGTAGCCCTCGAACTCAGTGTTCAGGATACCGTTGCCCTTCGTGTCGGTCAGGAACTCGCCGCGGTATCCGATCAGGCCGCGCGACGGGATATTGAACTCAAGGCGCGTAAAGTTGCCGTGAATCGGCGTCATGCCGATCAGTTCGCCCTTTCTCGAGGTCAGCTTCTGGATGACCGCACCGGTAAACTCGTCCGGCACATCGACAAAGGCAATCTCCATCGGCTCCAGTTTCTTGTCGCGCTCGTCAAAGTGATAGATGACCTCTGCCTTCGAGACTGCGAACTCAAAGCCCTCGCGGCGCATGTTCTCGATTAAGACCGAGAGGTGCAACTCACCGCGGCCGCTTACCTTGAAGCAGTCCGGCGTGAGTTCTTCGACGCGGAGCGAGACATCGGTATTCAGCTCGCGGAACAGACGGTCGCGCAAGTGGCGGGATGTAATGTACTGACCCTCCTGGCCGGCGAGCGGGCTGTCGTTGACCATGAAATTCATCGAGATGGTCGGCTCGGAAATCTTCTGGAACGGAATTGACTCCGGGGACTCGGGGCTCGTGATGGTGTCGCCGATATGCAGGTCGGAGATGCCGGAGATTGCGACAATCGAGCCGAACTCCGCTTCCTTCACTTCAACGCGGTTCAAGCCCTCGTACTCATAGAGCTTGCCGATTTTCACGCGGCGCAGCGTATCCGGCTCGTGGTGGTTCACCAGCGCAACTTCCTGGTTCACGCGAATCGAACCGTTATCTACCTTGCCCACGCCGATGCGGCCCACATACTCGTTGTAGTCGATTGTGCTGATCAGAATCTGGGTCGGTGCCTCCGGATCGCCCTCCGGTGCCGGAATGTGGTTGATGATGGCTTCAAACAGCGGCTTCATATCCGCATTGTCGCTGTCCATCGAAGTTCTTGCCCAGCCGCCGCGCGCCGACGCAAAGATAAACGGGCACTCGAGCTGCTGGTCCGTCGCGTCGAGATCCATGAGGAGCTCCAGCACCTCGTCCACAACCTCGTCCGGACGCGCCTCCGGGCGGTCACACTTGTTCACACAGACGACGACATCGAGCGAGAGCTCCAGCGCCTTCTTTAACACAAAGCGGGTCTGCGGCATGGTGCCCTCGAAGGCATCGACCACGAGGACCACGCCGTTCACCATCTTTAAGACGCGCTCCACCTCGCCGCCGAAATCTGCGTGTCCCGGGGTGTCGATGATGTTGATCTTGACGCCGTCATAGTTTACCGCCGTATTCTTGGAGAGAATCGTGATGCCGCGCTCTCTCTCAATATCGTTGGAATCCATGACGCGATCCACAACCTCCTGATTGGCGCGGAACACGCCGCTCTGCCGCAACAACTGGTCCACGAGCGTCGTCTTGCCGTGGTCAACGTGGGCGATGATTGCGACGTTTCTCACATCCGTTCTCGTACTTCTCATTGAAAAATTCCTCTCTCTTTCTGCCTGAGCAAATCAAAACGCAATGTTATATTTTACTATGCTTTGCGTGGTATGGCAAGCGGGGAAGCGAAAAGGGCGCGGAAATGCATTCATGTCACATCATTGCGTTTTTGTCATGAATATTATATATTTTTTTGTGAAATGAAGTGACATCCATGAAAGGAAACCGCTTTGGATAACGGATACATGCGGGAAATACGCGCGCGAGTCCTTGCCGCCGAAGAAGGTTCGGTTTTTGTTGCCTCTGACTTCTCGGACATTGCGGACTCCGCAAGCATACGTCAAGGTTTACAGCGCCTTCACCGTACGGGCATCCTCCGAAGAATTTTACGAGGAGTCTACGAAAAACAGATCTCCGGTGAGCCATCCGATAACTGTGCTGCAGCGAATCCGGATGCCGTGGCATATGCTCTGGCGCGGAAATACTGCTGGAGCATCACGCCTTGCAGTGATTTGCCGCCTACAAACAGCAATTGTTCTTCGCAAGAAATCACTGTCAAGTCTTACTTGAGCAGCGGTCCCCATAAAACCTTTGTGTGGGATTCTATAAAACTTGAATTCAAGGAAATCAGCAAATCTATGATGGGCGCCCACTATGTCCGCGATTTAATGAGCGACCATGCGCATACACCTATGCGGAAAATGCGGGCACGTATCCTCTCCGCTGAAAGTGGCACTGTGTTTGTTTCCTCTGATTTTGCGGACATTGCGGATACCGCAACCATTCACCAAGGATTACAACGCCTTTACCGCTCCGGCACCATTCGAAGAATCCTGCGTGGCGTCTACGAGAAGCCGAAGTACAGTAATCTGCTCCGCGAATATGTTGCGCCCGATCCGAATACTGTAGCCCGGGCATTGGCGCGAAATTATCACTGGAGCATTGCGCCGTGCGGGAATACCGCCCTCAATCTGTTGGGGCTTTCCACACAGGTACCTGCGGTCTGGTCTTACACCAGTGACGGGCCCTATAAAACCTATGCGTGGAGCTCCGCAAAGCTGGAGTTTAAGCATAGGACAAACAGGGAAATAACAGGCCTTTCTTATATGACAATTTTAGTAATTCAGGCTCTGAAAACACTCGAAAAGTCCAATGTGACACCGGACATCATACAAACACTTTCCGAAAAGCTCTCCGAAGATGAAAAGCAAAGCTGTCTGAAAGAAGCCGGTGCCGCCACGGATTGGATTTATGACACGATACGAAAAATATGCGGAGGAAATACATCATGATCAATGTTGCCCGGCTATCAGATAATGACCGTCGTGAACTGTTTCGGAATACAGCTGCCGAGATGCATTTGCCTGAAGCCATCGTCGAAAAAGATTTTTGGGTATATTTGATCTGATTCACCGTTTTTCTGAGGACATTGATTTGATTCTGGATTGGCAGATTCTTGGTTATAAGAAAGACGAACCTTGGGAAACACGTACCAATACAGGGCAAGATGCTTTTAACAAAGAGGCAAATACGCGAGCGGAAGCATATCTTGCCGAGAAGTTCTGCCCCGAGATTCAAAAAGAAATCTCTGAGATACTTGGCGATGAGGCAAACATCTTTATAGACGAAAAGGACAAGCAAACGGTTCTTTTTGCCTATCCGCATTTGTTTACGAATGCTGCGACCTTGCAGGTGATTCGCTTGGAAATCGGAGCTCTGGCAGCCTGGACTCCTGCGAAAATGGTTTCGATTACACCCTTTGCAGCGGAGAAGTACCCCGAGATTTTTACACATAAAACTACAGATGTTCTGACAGTCGCACCGGAACGAACTTTCTGGGAGAAAGCAACCATCCTGCACCATGAAGCAAACCGGCCCCAAAATTCACCGATGCCACAGCGTTACTCACGGCATTACTATGATCTGTATTGTATGTCCATGGCTTCCGTAAAAGGGACCGCTCTTGCAAGACTAAACTTGCTAAAAACCGTGGTGGATTTCAAAATGAAATTTTATCCGCGAAAATGGGCCAAATATGAAGAAGCTATTCCGGGAAGTTTGAAATTAATTCCTCCGGAATACCGTTTAGCCGCATTGAAATCAGATTATAAAGCTATGCAGGACATGCTATATGGTGATATTCCGAGTTTTGAAACTGTAATGAATGCCATTCGCGAATTAGAGACGGAAATCAACGCGCTTTCGCCCTCCGGCGCCCTCTGATTGCTCCCTACCCTTCCGTGATACGCAAGCTGAAATCACATACATTGTCGCCATGCCCTATGGTCTTGGTTCTGCCCCACAAGAGCCCGGGGTGCATATTCCCGTAGCAGATATCGTCCGTGTCGCAAAAGCCCTTCACAAGCTCCGGACAGCCGTAGCGCACACAGCTGTCTTGATAGGGGCATTTCACCATATCAAAGCGCATCCCGGTTTTCGATAAAAATCGGTTCTCGCTTAAAAACCCCGCTTCGGGGACACAGTGTTTCAGCGCCGTATCAAAGAACAGTTTCGGAACCAGTCTGTATAAGCCCGGAATCTTCAATACCGTTCGGATGACGGGGGCTGCGCGCTCGGCGAGTCTGCGATAGTAACCGGTCACAAACGCAGCGGCTTCCTCACGCTCCGTTCCCGCATCCACCAAGGCATGGAACAAGGCGATACACGGATAAATGCGCTCCCGCTTCTGCCCGGAATACGCCGGTGGGTCATCCTTGTTTTCTTCGAGGAGCGCGGCATAGCGTTTTTCCGCATTCGTTAGGATTTCCCGCGCCTTTTCTTCGCCGTATTTTTCTTTTACTTGCGGAACCATATTGCGCAGATACTTGGGCTGCTTTGTCATATCGATTCCTTCTTTCGCTTGTTTTCTATCCTGTTTTTACCGAAACTCCTTCCTCTATTTCGACATTTTCTCATCTGCCAACAGACTTTCCACCAAATGTCAAACGCCCCTGTTTCCCTCCTCGCAATTTTGTCAATACCTCATAATCGCGTCTTTCATACAATTTATTCCATTTCTACCGTCACAGGGTTTAATGGGTATTCTATTCTTATGTCACCACATGAAAATGTATGAACGTAATTTTATTACTGCCACTTTCTGAGATCTTTTTTCTCCATTGCAACCAGCAATACTTCATCCTGTCGTAGTGGCTCTGCGGGATTCCCGAACCTCCACTTTTTCCCCTCTGCTTTTAGGGCAACCACGTTCATCATGTGATTTTTTCGAAGTTGAAGTTCTATCAACGTTTTGCCAATCCACTCTTCTCGCACTTTTAGTTCCACCACATACAGGTTGTCATCAATTTCCCAGAAATCCTTAAATGAGGATGAAAGCAAAATCCTTGCAGATCGCATTCCTCCCTCTCCCTCCGGATCAAGAATCTTATCCACACCGATTTTACGAAGAATCGAAGCCGTTCTGTCGGTCGATGCTTTTGCAACGATGAGAGGAACCCCCTGCTCCTTTGCAACCGCAACCGACATAATGGCTGCGGCGATATTTGTTCCCGTACATGAAACGACAATGTCCATATTCTTCAACCCAAGCGCCACAACTTCTTCTTCGTTCTCCATGTTTGCCTGTACAACAGACGTGCATTTCCCCGAAAAATCATTCACTACCTTTTCATCACTGTCCACGGCCAGAACATCCGCCCCCATAAGATAGAGATTCTCGGCAAGACTTCTGCCATATTTTCCCAAGCCCAGTACTGCAATCGACTTTTTCATAATCTAAATCCCCCTTATCCCACGTAAAACGATCCTTTGGAATGTCTGATTTTGTTCTGAGATGTTACATCGCCTGCAAAGAAACATGCCATTGAAATCGGTCCGATTCTACCGAGATACATCGATACTATGACCACAATTCTTCCGTAAGCGCCAAGCTTCGGTGTAAGCGCTCTTGACAATCCAACTGTACCAAGTGCACTTGTAATCTCGTAGCAGGCATCCGTCAATTCGATATTCTCAACTGCCATCAGAAGCACGGTCATCGTGAGTAAGACCGAAGCGCTGACCGCTACAATGGCCGCGGCTTTTCTCATCATCTCTGCCGATACGCTTCTATGAAAAATCACTGTCTCTTTTCTTCCGTTAATATAGGAGTACGCATTCATGAAAACCAGAAAAGCAGTAACCGTCTTGACGCCGCCTGCAGTTCCTATCGGAGAACCTCCGATAAACATTAAAATGTATCCTATCAAACAAGAAATCTCTGTCAGCTTTTCCTGCGGTACCGACGCAAATCCCGCAGTTCTGAAACTTACAGATTGAAACAAGCTGTTGCAGAATTTGTCCCACAAATTCATATCTCCGATGGTTCCCGGATTGTTAAATTCTGCCGCCATGATCCCGACAGCACCGGTAATAATCAGTATTGCGGTGACAAGAAGTACCAATTTCGTATGCTCCGGAAACCGTCTCACCGTTGTGACCGGTCCCAAACGATGACGGAAGCCCTGCTTGATGCCGTCGACTACATCAAACCACACAACGAAGCCGATTCCACCCAGAATAATGAGTAGCATGGTGGTAAACATGAGGAAAGGCGAATCCCTGAACTCCATCATACTGTTTGGGCCTGTGACATCCATCCCCGCATTACAAAATGCAGAAACAGACTGAAAACAAGCTGCCCACAAGCCTTTCAAAATACCGTACCTCGGTATAAACCTGCTTGCATAGAATAAGGCGCCCATACCTTCGAGCAAAAAAGTCCCTTTAAATACTCGCAACAGGAATGCCAAGTGTCCCCTATTTCGCTCAATATTCAGCGCACCACCCAGCAGTTTCCGATCTCCGAGCGTAAATTTCTTTTTCCCCATCAACATAAACAACGCCCCGACCGCAACGACACCGAGTCCTCCGATTTGTATCAGCAACAGAATGACCATCTGCCCGAAAAGGCTCCAGTGCGCATATGTGTCCACAACCACAAGCCCCGTCACACACACAGATGTCGTTGCCGTAAACAGCGCAGTCAAAACCCCTGTGCTCTCTCCCTCCGCTGTCGCAAACGGAAGCATCAACAGAAGCGTTCCCAAGATAATGGCTAACAGAAAACTCAAGGGAATCAAGCGTTCAGGTGCGATTCTCATTTGCCTGCGTTTTATCAATTTTTTTATCATAGACTCTCTCTTTTTAACATTCATCTTATGAAACAACTACTGACAACTCATCCTTATTATACGCACACCTTCCTTCCTTGTCACTGTCTTCACTCCACAGAAGCCTTTCCACATTTCCCTTCGCTTTCCCGGATATAAAAGAGAGAGGCTCCCGCCTCTCTCTTTTCTCTTTATACCGCGCTCAGCGCACGGTCTTAACCAGCTCCGATAGTTCTTCTATCAGCGGATGTGCCTCTGCTTCGACGGAATATGAATCGCCGTCTCTCGTCCAGCTCGCAAGCGACCAGCGCCCGTTTTCACCACAGAGCGTGACACGGATACCGTCAACGTGCTTCTCCGTCGTTTCCGTATACTCGCTAAAATCTCCGCTCGGGTCGACGCTCCCTTCTCTTTCCGGAGCTCGTAGCCGATTTCCCCGCCCTCTTCACATTTGCGCAGCCGAGGGAAGTTTTCGGACCTTTGTTTTTCGGAAGACCTCTGCCTCCTCAATATACTTGTCGTCAATCTCCGTCAATGCGCGAAGGAGCTTTTTTGCATTCCGCCGTTTCATACGCGGTACCCCTTTTTCTCCGGCGCTTCCATGTGCCGCCTTTACCTCTTCTGCTCTTCGGTTGTGCTCGAAGGCTCTAGGCCGAGCTCCAGTTTTTCTGTATCCAGCACCTCGGCGCTGCCGTCAGCCTTCCTCCGAACGGTCAGCAGGCAAAAATTTCTGTCGGCATTCGGGACAGCTCTGTTGCCGCAGAGAAGCGTATAGCTGTTCTCCGGCTCACCCGCGCCGCCGATGTATACAAACGGTTCATAGACGCTGCCCACCTTGCCGGTGAGCGCTGCCTCAAATACCTTCTGTACCGCGGGATTTGCCTGCAGGTCACTGTCGCCGCTGTTGTACTTCCACTCCGCCGTCATCTTTGCTGCCGCAACGGGCAACAACTCTCTGGTCCCGCGAAGTTCTGCCTTACCGTCCAAATCCTCATAGACATTGACCAGGAGATACGAAGGCTCGGCATCCGGCACCACCGCAGTGCCCTTGCAGAGATACGCGTAATTCGTACCCGCGACCGGCTGCGAACCCAGCACGGCAAGCACCTCGTACTTGTAGCCTGTCATCCCCTCCACAGCCGCATCAAAGGCCTTCATCGCGTCGGCATTGTCCGCCGGTGCGAGGCTCCCCTGGTTTGCACTCCACCCGTCCATCAGGATATCATCACTTTCTCTGGTCTCTGTTTCCGTACCGCTCTCTGCCGCTGCGGCCGTACTCGTCTCTGCCTTTCCCTGCCCGCAAGCCGCAAGCATCACACTCAACATAAGCGCCGCCGTCATCAGTTTTTTCTTCATCTCTATCGCATCCTTTCTTGCTTTTCCCGCAGGACTTTTTCTTGTTCTCACCCTATAAGACGGTTTCCGTCTCTCCAAGGTCACAGTTTCTCAGATTTTTTTATTTTGAAACAAAACAGATGTCACCTCCCGCGAAAAGGGCGGTGACATCCGTTCGTGTCGCAAAAAACCGATTTCCTGGTTCCTGTCTCAGCTTTTCTTTTTCTTTCGCGGCGTGACCTTCGGTGCTTTCTTTTTCGGCGCTTCGGTGCTCTCCTTCGCTTTCTTCGGTTGCACCTTTCCGCTGCCCTTCTTATCCTCTGCAGTGCTCTCATCCGTCTTCTTCGCGTCGCCCGGTTTCAGACCCGGAATGCCGATTTCATCGTCCGGCGTAAGCGTGCGGGACGGTGGGAAGATGACGGCGGATGTGTGAATGTTACAGCGTCTCTGCGGCGTCAGACGGGAGTCATCCGTCTCGACCTCCGAATCCGGCACCACCATCACGACGCGGCTCGTAGTCGGGCAATACGGCGTCGGCAAGAGCCCCGTGACAGAGCAGACCGACATGGTCGTGTGCTTGTCGCACATCTCGGTCGGAATCGTGCCGCGCGCAAAGAATTCGGTGTAGACCGCATCGCCGCGCGGGTCGTTGCTGCAGACACCCTTGACCGGGAGTTTGCCGGACTTCCGGCAGATGTCGGCGGTCACAATGCTGTCAGGCATCACAAAGCCCGGATCCGGCTTGCCCTGATGCACCTGCTCCATAATCTTCCGCCAGATGTCCTTGTGGAAAGAGTTGCCGCCGTTGCCGTCCGTGAGCGGCTGGTTGTCGTCGCAACCACCCCAGATGCCCGCCGTATAATAGGGCGTGAAGCCCACAAACCAGACGTCCACATTGTTGCTCGTGGTGCCGGACTTACCGGCGCTGCTCATGTTCGAGGGCTTGGCGCGCGTGCTCGTCGTATTGACATTGATGCCGCTGCTCGCAAATTTGCGGTTCGGCAGCATGGACTGCTGCAGCGCATCCGTCAGCAGAAAAGCGGTCGAGTCCTTGATCACGCGGTGCTGCTCCGGATTGTTCTCGAGGAGCACTTTTCCGTTGTGATCCAGAATTTTGGTGTAGAACACCGGCTTCGTGTAGACACCCTGGTTCGCAATCGCCGCAAAGGCCGCCGTGAGCTCCAGGTTGTTGACGCCCTTGGTGAGACCGCCGAGCGCCATGGCCGGGTTGTAATCCGAGTCCGTGAGGCTCGTGATGCCGAACTTCTTGCTGTACTCCGCGCCGAGCTGCGGGCTCACGGTTTCCATGAGGCAGCGCACTGCGACAATGTTCATCGAGTACATGATGCCGTCGCGGATGCTGGACCAGCCGAGATAGTTGTCGTCGCCGTACCAGTTCCGGAACTGCTTGCCGTTCGCCTCATAGGGGCCGTCGTAGTAGACCGAGCCAAGTGTCTGCCCGCAGGCATCGATTGCCGGCGCAAACGCGGACAAAACCTTGAAGGTTGAACCCGGCTGACGGTAGGAATCCGTCGCGCGGTTTAAGGAGAGCGAAACGGTCTTCTCGCCGCGGCCGCCCGAGAGCGCCTTTACCTGTCCCGTGCTCTGCTCCATCAACACAAACGAGTCCTGCGGCTCGAGGATGATGTGAAGGC
This sequence comes from Stomatobaculum sp., assembly GCF_057248925.1. Taxonomy (NCBI): domain Bacteria; kingdom Bacillati; phylum Bacillota; class Clostridia; order Lachnospirales; family Lachnospiraceae; genus Stomatobaculum; species Stomatobaculum sp. Next base: position 92,947 of record NZ_DBHIHF010000004.1, on the reverse strand, counting down.
TCTCACCGACAATCTGATCCTCGGCCGGATTCACGACGCTCGCCCGGAAGGCCTCGGCGTCTGCCTTCGCCTCGGCATCCGTCCGGTACAGACCGTCAAAATTTTTCCCCTTGTTTGCGAGCACATTGCGCTCGCTGTAATTCTGTACCTCGCCGTTTGCGCGCTTCACCGAGAGGCGGTATTCGAGCGCGTACTTGGTGACCGCATAGTTCGCGGGATTGTTGATCTCACCGTCCACAATCGCCTGCAGCGCAGGATCCTGGGTCGTGTAAATCGAGAGGCCGCCGCTGTAGAGGAGGTTATGCGCCTGCGTGTCGGTATAGCCGAACTTGTCCTTCAGATCCTGCTGCACCTGACTCACAAGTTCGTCGGTAAAGTAGCTGTAGGTGTGAGTCGCCTTCTCCTTGGAAACCAGGTCGGCGTTCTCAATGCGGTCGTAGACATTGTCCGCGAGCGCCTCCTCCTGCTCTTCCTTGGTGATGTAACCCTGCCGCAGCATATAGCGGAGTATCACCTTCCGCTTCTCCTCGTTTGCCTGCCGCCCCGTAATCGGGTTGAGGCGCGAGGGGTTCTGGGTGATACCGGCGAGCACGGTGCACTCCGAGAGCGTCAAATCCTTGACCTCTTTGTTGAAGTAGCGGCGCGAAGCCACCTTTACGCCGAGCGCATTGCTGCCGAGATTGATGGTATTCAGGTAGTTCGTCAGAATAACCTCCTTGCTCATGATGCGCTCGAGCTTCATCGCAAGGTACTGCTCCTGAATTTTTCGGGTCAGCTTCTCGCCGAAGCTCTTTTCCCGGCCGCCGTTGAAGAGATTGTTTTTGATGAGCTGCTGGGTAATGGTCGAGCCGCCGCCCGAACTCGAAGTCCCGCGAATCACACCGACAACCGCACGCATAATGGAGCGCGTGTCGACGCCGTTGTGCTGCCAGAACCTCTCGTCCTCAATCGCGACAAACGCATTGATCAGGTTCTTCGGCAATTCCTCATAAGTCGCCTCTTCGCGATTCGAGCCCGCCATGACCAGCGTTTCCACCTGATTTCCGGTCGCATCGTAGACCGAAGTCGCAAAGCCCATCGGGGCAATGCTGTCCGGCTTGAGCTCCGGTGCCGAGTCCACAATGCCGCGGATCGCGCCGAGCACAAAGGACACCGCGATTGCCGCAATCAAGAGCAGCAGCATGAGCACCACGCGGACTGCCGTGAGAGAGATCAGATTTTTCAGTTTGCTCCGGTGCGCGTCCTTGTCCTGCAGCGCACGCTCCACGGAATTTCTTCCAAAATCCACTGCGCACTCCTTTGAAAAAATTTTGAGAGTTCACTCTAGTATATCATGAGTCACCCCCGAACTCCAGCAGTCCCCCGCCGCCTTCCAGCAGGGCCTTTGCCGCTCTCCTTGCATTTCCGCTGTCTGCAATGCTATGCTAAGATTTTAACGAAATATTCCTGTCACAGTACCCTGTGACAGAACAAGGAGGTCCTTCATGCCCGAATGCCGGTATACCCTACTGAAGAGCGGCAGAGCCGAACTGGAAGAAAAGAAGTCCCGCTTCCTGGCGCAGAGTTTCTTTGTGCGGAGTGAGGCAGAGGTCGCGGAAATCCTGGCGGCCGTCCGGAAAGAACACTACGACGCCCGGCATGTCTGCTCGGCCTATGTGCTCTTTGGCAATCCGCCGCTTGAAAAATCCTCCGACGACGGCGAACCCGCGAAGACCGCGGGACTCCCGATGTTAGACCTGCTCCGCGCGGCTTCGCTTTGCAATACGCTTGTCACGGTGACCCGCTACTTCGGCGGCATCAAGCTCGGCACCGGCGGTCTGGTCCGCGCCTATACGGCGGCGGCCAAGGGCGCGCTCGAGCAAGCTGTCATCGCGGAATTGCTGCCTGCCGTGCAGCTCTCCCTGACCGTCGACTACGGTCTCTACGGAAAAGTGTCCCGCCTCGCCGAGGACTGTGCGGGCACCGTGCTCTCCCTCGACTTTCTCGCGGAAGTGTCTCTCTGCCTCCTCTTTCGGGCCGAGGACAGCGCGCGCTTTCTCGCCGCGCTGACCGAGCTCTCGGGCGGCAACCTGACACCCGAGAGCACCAAAACGCTGACCTGTGTCGAGCAAGACGGAAAGCTCACGCCCATACAGCTATAAGCCTACTGAAAACTCGCGCCCGCAATCAAAGACCCGAACTCTCCAGAGAGTTCGGGTCTTTTGCTTTGTCTGTCCTGTCACACCGCTTTACTGTGTTTTCTCGCTCTCCGCCTGTCTCGCGAGTTCTGTGCCCGGGAAGCGCGATATGACTTCCGCAAAAAAGGTATTCGCGTTTTCCGTGTCTCCGAGAGCCTTATAGGCCATCGCCTTCCGGAAGAGTGCCGGCTCGTAATTCTGATTGATGGCGAGGGACTTGTCGTAGAGATCGATCGCCGCCCGGTAATTTCCCGCCTGGAACTGCACTTCGGCGCGACTGTAGAGGCTCAAATACCCCTCGCTGTTCATTTTTCCGGCAACCGACTGATAAATCTGCTGCACCGAGACGCCGCTGCCGTCGTCGATATCTGTGAGCTGAGAGACATCGAGGGTCGCATAGAGTTCGGCCGCGTGTGCATAGTCATTGTTCCGGAAGTCGTTCAGAATGCCCGCGAGCTTCTGGTACTGCGAAAGCTTGCTGTTTTCGCCCTCGGTCAGCATATCGACCTGACTCTGCAGCGCGCTCTTCTCTTCCTCCGCACTGCTGTGATTCACCTCAATATCGCGGAGCGCGCTGTTTGCGGAGGCGAGCTTCCGGTCCATCTCCCGGAGTTCGGCGTTATGACTCGAATTCAGCTCGGCCCGCTTGGTCGGCATATAGAGAAAAATCACCGCCGCCGCGCCGATCAAAAGGCCGATGGCAATGTTCAGGCCGGTCTGCCAGCCTGTGCTCTCGCGGTAAGTCGAGGGAATCAGAACCTCGTCGTCCGACATCTCCCGGTGCGAATAGGTTCTTGAGCCGTTGTCGATTTCCTCGCGCGGTTTGTCCTGCTTTTTCTGGATGCGCCGCTTCTCCCGCTCGGCGGCATCCGCATAGCGCACCGCCGTCTGGTTCATGCGGTCGGTTTTCCGCACCAGTTTGAGATAGTGATCCGCCCGCTTATAATCGCCCGCCTCGATATAGAGGAGCGAGAGCAGAAGCCCTGCCCGCACATAGTTCGGATGCTGGGCGACAATACCGGCGAGCTGATGAATCGCCGTGTCGTAATTACCGTTTTTCGTTGCCTCAAGCGCCACATTGTAGCGCTCGATCATCTTCGAGAACGAAGCGAGCTGCCCGCCGCGCCGTCTGACATCGTCGAGATAAAAGACCGCGCGGTTGTTTTCGGTCCGGAGGTCAATGCTGATGACCCACTGCACGAGCGCATCGCCGACCTCTCCCATCTCATAAAAGATGAGTCCCAGAAGATTTCTGGCATCCGTCAGGTCTTTGTTGAGCTCCAGGGCGCGCTTTAAGTACGGCACCGCTCCGGATAAATCCCTCTGTCTCGCGAGCTGCAGGCCGCGATTGTAGCAGCTGTTGGCCGCTCGAACGCTGCGCTCCAGTACATTCATGCTTCTGTCTCTCCGCTCCGCTTTAAGAGCTCCATCAAAATATCCTTCATGTCCGTGAGATCGCTCCGCACAATCGCATCTTCCACCGCTGAAATTTCAAGGCTCGAGCGGTAGTTCCGGATCTCCTCGTCAAAATTAATCATTTGCTTTCCTCCGCCAAAATTTCACCTGCCAGATAGAGCGAGCCCGCGATGAATAAAATCGCGTCCTCCGCCTGCTCCCCTCTCGCCTGCCGGAGGGCTTCCCCGACACTCCCGTATGTCTTCACCGCGGTCGCCCCTGCCTTGCGGTAGATGTCCGCGAGCGCGTGTACTTCCGTTCCGCGCGAAGTGTGAAGCGGCGCGATGTAAACGCAAGCCGGTCGCAGGACTTTCACAAAGGTCTCCGCAATCGCAGAGAGTTCCTTATCCTGCACAGACGAAGTCAGCAGGAGCGGCTTCTTACCGCGCTGCGCCGCAAGTGCTGCCCCGGCCTCCGCCATTCGCAGCACGCCGTCGGCATTGTGTGCGCCGTCCAGAAATACATCGGGATGTATTTCCTGCATACGGCCTGTCCAGACTGTCGCGCGGACGGCCTCCGGAAAGGAGACTGCCGCCGTACGTCGCCGCGCGTCCCCGGTCTCTCCTTCCGAAAAGACCTGAAACGCCTTTGCGGCGAGCGCCGCATTTTCCCGCTGGTACGCAGCCGGCAAAAAGGCGAAACGCGTGTCCGTCGGGTTCGGCGCGACCGGATAGGCGGGTGCCTGCATCTCCCGCGCCTTCGCCGCAATGACAGCTGTGACCGAAGGCACTGCGTCTAAATAGACCACCGGGACCGTTTTCTTGATGATACCTGCCTTTTCCGCCGCAATTTTCTCAACTGTGTCGCCGAGATACTGCATGTGGTCAAGGCTTATGCTGGTCAGCACGGTAAGGCAGGGCGCGCAGCTATTTGTCGCGTCGAGCCGTCCGCCGAGCCCGGTCTCAAGTACGACAACTTCGCAACCTGCCTCCCGGAAGAGCAACATGGCCATGTAGTAGAGATATTCAAAGTAGGCGGGAAAATTCCGGTCGGCCTGTACCTCTGCCTCTCCTTGGCACTTCACCGTCTCCGCGGCTGCCCGGAAGGCTTCCGAAGAGACCATCTTCCCGTCGATCAGAATGCGTTCTCGTATGTCCACGAGATGCGGCGAGACGAAGGTACCGACACGGTACCCCGCGCGGCAGAGTGCCTCCGTCAGATAGGCGCAGACCGAGCCCTTGCCGTTGGTTCCCGCGACATGAATGACCCGGAACGCGCGATCCGGCGCGCCGAGCGCATCTAAAAATGCCCTGACTTCCGGTACGGAAGTCTTCTTCTCGCCCCACATAGGCAAATCATCGGGGCAACGCCTCTCTTCCGCCATCGTTTTCCCTCGTTATGCGCCGAGCATCTTTCTCTGCTCGCGCACTTTTTCCAGCATTTCCTCGTACTTTTTCCGCTTCTCCTGCTCGGCAGCGACCTTATCGGCCGGTGCCTTTGCGAGGAACTTCTCATTCCGGAGCATGCCGTCCGCGCGCGCAATCTCATTTTCGAGCCGCGCCTCTTCTTTGGCGAGGCGCTCCTTCTCCTTCTCGACATCGACGAGGTCCGCAAACGGAATGTAAATCATGGCGCCCGGGATGACGGCCGAGACCGCATCCTCCCGAATGCCGGTCTTGTCCTTCTGAAGCTTTACCTCCGAAGCGCGGCCGAGCACGCGGAAGAAATCCTCCGCGCGGCGGAAGCTGTCGAGCACAGCCTCGTCCTCGGATACCACAAAGACCTCTGCCTGCTGTCCCGGCGCGACATTCATCGAAGTGCGGATGCGGCGGATTTCACGGACCGCATCTTTGACGCGCTCCACTTCGGCCGCATCCTCCGGGAACACGAAACGCGCTTCTTCGACCGGCCAGGGCGAGACCATGATGCTGTCCTCTTCGTTTAAGCTCAGGAACACTTCCTCGGTGATGAAGGGCATGAAGGGGTGGAGAAGCTTCAGCGCGCGGCTTAAGACCTCGCGGAGCGTCCAGAGCGCGGCCTCGCGGGTCGGGTCCTCTTTGTTCCAGAGGCGCGGCTTCACCATCTCGATGTACCAGTCGCAGAACTCCTCCCAGATAAAGTCATAGACCTTCTGAAGGGCAATGCCGAGTTCGAACTTCTCGAGGTTCTCGGTGACTTCTCCGGTGAGCCGGTTCAGCTGATGCAACACCCAGCGGTCCTGCGCGAGGAGCGCCGAAGCTGCGGGCTCCGCCGGCATGGTCTCGCCGAGATTCATCTCGATAAAGCGCGCCGCGTTCCAGATCTTATTCGCAAAGTTGCGCGCGGATTCCACTCTCTCCCAGTAGAAGCGCATGTCGTTGCCCGGCGCATTGCCTGTCATCAGCGTGAGGCGCAGTGCGTCCGCGCCGTAGCGCTCAATGACCTCAAGCGGATCGATGCCGTTGCCGAGCGACTTGGACATCTTTCTGCCCTCGGAGTCGCGCACCAGACCGTGAATCAGCACCGTGTGGAAGGGAAGCTTCCCGGTCTGCTCAATGCCGGAGAAGACCATGCGGATGACCCAGAAGAAAATGATGTCATAGCCGGTCACGAGCACATCGGTCGGGTAGAAATAGCGGTACTCGGGCGTATCCTTCGGCCAGCCGAGGGTCGAGAACGGCCAGAGCGCCGAACTGAACCAGGTGTCGAGCGTGTCTTCTTCCTGACGGAAGCTGTGGCCGCCGCAGTGCGGGCAGGTATGCGGCATCTCGCGCGCCACGACCACTTCGCCGCATTTGTCGCAGTAATAAGCCGGAATCCGGTGACCCCACCAGAGCTGGCGGGAGATGCACCAGTCGTGAATACCCTCGAGCCAGTTTAAGTAAGTCTTGCCGTAGCTCTCCGGCACAAACTTGAGCTCGCCGCTCTTCAGCGCCGCAATCGCCGGCTTTGCCATCTCCTCCATCTTCACAAACCACTGGGGCTTGATCATCGGCTCAATGACGGTCTTGCAACGGTCGTGTACGCCGACCGCATGGCTGTGCGGCACGACCTTCACGAGGAGCCCCGCTGCCTCGAGGTCCCTGACAATGGCCTTTCGCGCCTCGTAGCGGTCCATGCCGTCATAGGGCGAACCCGGGCAGCGAATCGTCGCGTCGTCGTTTAAAATCGTGATTTCCGGCAGGTTGTGGCGCTTGCCGACCTCAAAGTCGTTCGGGTCGTGCGCCGGTGTGATCTTCACGCAGCCGGTTCCGAATTCGGGATCCACATAGCTGTCCGCGATGACCGGAATCTCGCGGTCCGTGAGCGGAAGCTTTAACATCTTACCGACCAGCGCCGTGTAGCGCGCATCGTCCGGGTTCACCGCAACGGCGGTATCGCCGAGCAAGGTCTCCGGTCTCGTGGTCGCAATCTCGACAAAGGCGCCGTCTTCGCCGACAATCGGGTACTTGATGTGCCAGAAGAAGCCGTCCTTGTCGACGTGCTCGACTTCCGCATCGGAAATCGTGGTCTGACAGACCGGGCACCAGTTGATGATGCGGCTGCCGCGGTAGATGTAGCCCTTCTCATAGAGGCGCAGGAAGACCTCTTTCACAGCCTCCGAGCAGCCCTCGTCCATCGTGAAGCGCTCTCTGTCCCAGTCCGCGGAGGAGCCGAGTTTCTTTAACTGGTTGATGATGCGGCTGCCGTATTCATCCTTCCACGCCCAGCACTCTTCGAGGAACTTCTCTCTGCCGAGCTCCTCCTTGTCTCTGCCCTCTTTTTTGAGCTTCTCGATGACCTTGACCTCGGTCGCGATCGCCGCGTGATCCGTGCCCGGCTGCCAGAGAGCGGAGTAGCCCTGCATTCTCCGGAAACGAATCAGGATGTCCTGCATCGTATTGTCGAGCGCATGGCCCATGTGCAGCTGTCCCGTGATATTCGGCGGCGGCATGACAATGCAGAACGCCTTCTTCTTTTCATCCACCTCGGCATGGAAATAGCCGCGGTCCATCCATCTCTGATACAGCTTATCCTCAATCTCCGAGGGCGTATAAGTCTTCGGCAGTATTTTCATATTCAGTCCTCTCTGCGTTTGTCTCATCCGGGCCGGTCTTTAGACCATGCTCCGGTATTCTTCCCGCCACTGCGCAATGATTTTTTCTTCGAGCGCACGGCGCTTTGTCTCATCCTGTTCGGCAAAAACGGCTGCGACCTCTTTTGCTTCTCTGCCCGTTGCGCCGCGCGACGTCACTTCGCGCAACTGTTCTTCCCAACGCGCTTTCTCGCTGTCCCGCATCTCCGGCAGTTCCCGCCGGAAACGCGCCTTCAGTGTCTCGTCCGTCTCGGTCTCCGCGAGGAAATACATGCGCTTGATGGTATTTCTGTCCCGCCCGAGCGCATAGGCCTCCTGAAAACAGTCGAACGCGCGGTCCGAGAGAAAGAGATTCGCGAGCGCCGCGCCCTCGCGGTCCAGAAGGCGACTCTTCGAGGCGCGGTCCAGCTTGTCGTCCGCAAGCGCTCTCTCGTAGGCGCCGACCGCTTTCCCGTATTTCCGGAGCGAGAAAAAGAGGTCGCCCCGCTTTAACTCGGCTCTCTCCCGGGGAAGCGCGAGATATTCCTTCGCGTCCTGCAAAAACATGCTCTGCTGTCTCGGGCTCGCGTAGCCGCTCCGCGCGAGAAAGCGCGCGAGTACCTCTTCGTTTCGCGCATTCTCGCCCCGGTAACTCCGGAGCTCCTGCGCGAGCGCCGGTTGCAGCGCTCCCCGCTCCACAAAGGTAAAAAACGCCTCACCGACAAAGCCCTCGAGAAACAGCGGCGGATACTTGAGAATCAGATAAGAGAGCTCTTCCGCGGTCTCCGCGTGAATGCCCAGATTCTCGAGATAGAGCCGCTCTCTCGGATTATTCTTGCCAACCAGTATTACTCCCACAGTTCCACCTCCTGCGTGAGTACCTCGCCGCCCGGCGGATAAATCTCTCCGAACCCGGCGTCGCGAAGCTTCAGCGAAACGGTGCGCTCATCCCCAAAGCGGAATGCGCAATCGACATAACAGCTCTTCTCCTCCCGCTCCGGCAAAAAGCCAAGCGGCACGCCGAGGGTCTGCGCCGCGCCGCGCGGGCCGGCGCCGACTGTGAGCAGCAGCTCTTTTCTGTCTTCGGGCAGCAGACGAAAGCGACCGCCCGCTGTGAGCAGCGATTCGCCCGCCTCGACGAGCACCAGCTCCCGCTCTTCGCCGTATTGTTTCACCGGGAGCGAAATCTGCGCAGCCGCCCGGCCCGCACAGATCAGGCGCGGCGCCGTGCCGCTGTTCTCCGCGAGACGGCAGGCCTCAACCCCGCCGCGCGCAAACAGTTCCTTCTCTTGGTACAGCTTACGCTGTCCCTTGCAGATTGTGCGCTGAAAGCCCTCCGACCAGCTCATGCGGTTAAAGCCCTCGCCGGTCAGAATCACACTTGCAAAATGGCGATTCCGGAGAAGCCGCTCGGCACTGACCGACAGCACCTGATCGGCCATGCGCTCTCCCTGCGGCGTCGAGAGCATGCGAAGCGTAAAGGCATCGCGAAGCTTTCGCTGTTCCGCATAGAGGCAGCTTCTTCCCTTTTCTTTCTTTTCACGCGCCATATAAAAACAGAGCGACTTCTCCGCGAGGTCAAAGAGTCCCACCTCGCCCGCGGCGCGCAGGTCCGGTTCCGCCGAGATAAAGGCGAGAAAGCTCTCCTCGCGGCTTACGAGGCGCGTTCTCTCTGCCGGAAAGTCGAACTGCGGCAACAGCGCCGCGAGCTCCCGCACAAACGCGAGCCGGTAATCCGGCAACACAATGACCGTGCGGAGTTCTTCCGCTTTTTCGTCTCCGAGCACCTGCTTCCGCGCGAGTTTTAAAAATCGCGCCAGCAGTTCCACCGCACGGTATTCGGTTTCCTCCGCAACCAGAAGCCCGTCCCGCTCGCTCTCGGCGAGCAGCCCCTGTACCATGCTGCCCCGTCCCGCGAGCGCCTTTTCATAGGCCTCCGCATCGATGTACCAGCGGTCTTCCCGCTTGTCGCGGCAGAGTTCCGTGCGGAGCGAGAGCTTTCGCTCCCGCCCGTCGGAAACAAACAGGAGATTCGCATCCGTATTCGAGAGATCAATCCCCAGATACTGCATCGACCTCGGCTCCTCTCTGCGTCATCAGAGACGCCATACTGTCCGCGCCGAAGGAGAAGAGCTCGCTTCTCGCCTCGCGCGCAGCGGCATAGGCAGAGAGCTCTGCCTTAAGCTCCTCTTCCGCGCCGCCGAGCAACTCGCCGAAGCGGTTCAGCCGGGCATAGGCGCTGCCGCGCGAAATGCGCTCCGTGCTCTCGCGAAGCACCGTGCGCCGCACGACCGCTCCGCTCTCGGCTTCGAGAACGCGGTACTCCTCGGTCTCGCCCGAAAAGAGCACACTGCTCCTGAGATAAATTCTGCCGAAGAGCTCCGTGCAGTCCGCGCGGCGAAAGGCTGTCTCACCGGGAAGCACGCGACTCTCCACAATGTAGCGCTTGCCTTCTTCACCCCGGAACGAGAAAAGGGATCTCTCGAGCAGTGCATCGGGCAACCGTACTTTTCCGGCAAGCTGTTTGCTCTCCGGCAGGAAAATATCCTGCTCGGCGAGCATCTGTAAAAAGCGTTCGGCCAGCGTTTTTTCCCGCGCACCGAGCGCATCAAGCGATACATAGTAGTGCAACAGCGCACAGGCATAAAGACGCGGCACCTTGGTCATCTGTTCCGCGTAATCCTCCATGGCCCGCGCCTGATCGGCCGTGAGCGGGATGTCCGAGAGCAAGTATTCGCCCGCACAAACCGTGAAATACGCCTCCGCGAGTTCCCGCTCCACGGCGCCCTGCTGTTCGCAGCAGGCAAAGACCCAACGGATCTCGCTGCGGTCGCCGAGGAAAAGCTGACCCGCGAGCACTCGCGTCGGCAAATCCGCGAGCTCTGCGCCCTGCTCTGTCACGGCGTGCAGGAGAGCGCGCATCTCGCCGATGCCGCCGTTATAGTGCGCCGCGAGATACCCGAGTATCGCCCGGTCGGCTTTTCCGGCGCGGAATACCGCGAGCGCCAGTTTGCAAAACAACTCGTCCGACGGCGCCTTGTCCGCCTGCACGAGGTAAGAGACCAGTCTTGCCAGGGCATCCGGCTCCACATCCCGCGGCAGATATTCCTGCAGAAGTTCATAGGCCTCCTGCCATTTTTCCCGCTGCACCAGCAACGAAAAAATCTCGGCCCGCTCTTTCTCGGTAAAATCCGCCTTGTCGCTGCGCTGCAGATAGCCCTCGCAGCGCGACTTATTCGCGAGCAGCGCCGCGCGTATCCGGCACTTGCAGCTCTCGGCGAGCGGCATATGTTCGAGACCGAAGCGCAGCGTGCGCACCCCCTCATCGTCCAGGTTTTCGTTTGCTTCGCTTGCGCGCTGCAGGAGTTCGTCGAGCTTCCGCAGCAACACAGCGGGCTGTTCCGGCTGAAGCGCCTCGCACTGCGCGAGATACTGCGGCAAATCAAAGAGCGCTTTCCGCTCCAACCCTTTCGGCGCGCGGCGATTGCCCGCGCTGTCCTCGGTGAGGAGCAGCGCCTGCGGCGAATAAATCGGCAAATAGGCTTCACCCGCCCGGAAGTCCGCCTTTTCCTCTTCTTCGAGTTCCGGATAGACCGCGACGAGACGGCGATCTTCCGCCCGCGGCGCTGCGACATACTGTGTCTGCAGAATGCGGGGCAGCACGGCGGCGAGCTTTTCGTCTATCATGCCGTCCCAGAGCAGCGCCTCATAAATCGGCGCGAGGCTCCGGCTCACCTCACCGGCGAGCAGCTTCCGAAGCCCGAAATCCTCAATCTCGCGGCGATATTCCCGCCAGATTTCCGGCTCTTCGCTCCGGCGCTCACAGACTTTGCGGTAGAGCTTTACCAGGCTCTCCTCGCCGAGCGTATTGTCAAATAAAAAGTATAGGAGCAGCTCGTGCGGCAGCGGTTCCGCCGCATCCTCGGGCATACTCGCAAGCAACGCCTCATAGAGTCCCGGAATCCGGAGATCCTGGCGCACCGCCTCGCAGTACCAGACATAGGCCTCGCGGTCCGTTGCCCTGCGCCGCAGCGCACTGCGCACAAAGACTTCGAGTAACTCCCGCTGCGGCAGTTTTTCATAGACCGCGCGCAATACACGGAGCGTCTCGCCGGGCTGCTGCGCCGTCTCGGTCGCAAGGACTGCGACTCGCCGCGCAACGGCCTTGGTCATCGCCTGTTCCCGGAGGAGGAAGCGAAGAGCTGCGAGCGAAACCGGTGTTAAATCCGTGAGCGCTTCCCGCCGCTCCCGGAAAGCGCGCGCGAGGAGTGCATAGAGATACACGCTCCGGCTGCCCTGCCGGTAGCAATGCCTTAAGAGTTTTTCCCACTTCGCGGCGCGCGCCGTCGGGTATTCGGGCACGAGGAGCAGAAGCGTCGGCAGCAATTCCGCCTTGCCTTCCCGCACAATCTCGCGCTCGACGCGCTCGGCTGTCCGGTTCTTCCGGTGCTCATCGCCGGAGAGGAGGCTCTTTAAGCTGTCCGCAAGGTACATTTTCAGGCGCTCCGTTCCCGCAACACGGATGCCGGAGAACGTTCCGTCGAGTGCGTCGAGATACTGCTGCGCGCGCGCCGTATTGCCGCGCGCGGCGAGCAGCTCCGCCGTATAGAGCGCTGCTCGCTGTGCATCGATTTCCTTCTCGTGTTCCGCCTCCCGGAGCGCGGCCTCCGCCTCGCCGAGCTGCTCTCTTCTTCCGGTCAGCAAAAACAGCGCGTGGGCATGGCGGTAACGCAGCATGTGACGCCCCTCACGAAATTCCGCCGCCCGGTTCTGCGGTGCAAACCCGCGGCGTTCCGCGGCGCCCGCTTTCAGAGAAATCGGCACCAGTTGCTCGGTCTCCCCGCTCCGGAACAGGAGCGCACCGAGATTCTTGCCCTCGTGCAGCGCTGACCGGTCTATGTCAAAGCGATAGCTGTACGGCGCACCGCTCAGCTTCTCCGGCGCAATCCGGCGCTGCGGCGTCAAGAGAAAGGCCGCCTGCGCTTCGACCGTAACCGGCAGGAGCAAGGTGTCCCGACTCTCCAAAAAGACATGTCCGCTCCGCGCCGCTCTCGGCAGCGTCGTGACCTCCGCGGTCGCACGGAAACTGTCGCCCTGTCTCGCGCCGAGCGCCTCCAGAAAAGCATCCATGCCGCACGCCGCATCGCGGCTCTTTGCAAAGGCGCGGTAAAGTGCGCTCCGCTCCGGATCTCGCAAGAAGGGTGCGCGCCAAAATTCCCGGTACGCAAAAATGCGAAGCGCCGCCTCCCGGTCTGTCTTCGCAACTTTTGCAAAATCCTCTGTTGTTCTCAGGCGCTCCAAAAGCTCCGAGCCCTGCTGATCCGTCACAGTGAAACAATACGGTATCGTCTTCTCACCGCCGTCTGTCACCAGAAGCAACTGACCGGTGAGTTCATCTCCCACTTCCAAGTAACGCGCGTCCACCGTGAGTCGTATCCGGTTTCTGACGCCGCCGAAACTGTCTGTCAGCACCCGAACGCGAATATCATCCGAGTACGCAAGTCCCTTCAGCTGTATCCCATTGTCGCTGTCCGCATGAAACTCTGCGCTGAGCATCTCCCCGCGCCGCACAGAGAGACGTAAGTTCTCCGGACGCACGGAAAGCACAGGCACTTCTGAGTTCAGTACGCCCCGCGCAAGTCGGTTGATTCTTTCTCTCATCGCCTTCCTCTGTGCCTCCATTTATCGCAAGATATTTTAGCACACTTCCCCTTGCTTGCAAAGCTTGCTATACTTGCCGGGATTGGAGGTACACATGCTGTCCGAACCCATGACACTCTATAAGCTCATGATACTCTATCTGTTAAAGCAGGTGAATGTCGCGCTGAGCGAAAATATGATCTCGGAATTCTTTCTGTCGCGCGAATACACCGGCTATTTTACCCTGAAGCAGGCCCTCTCGGAGCTCGGCGAATCCGGTCTGATTCAGCTGCACAGCACCCGAAACGCGAGCCGCTATTCGGTCACCGAAGAGGGCGTGCAGACGCTCGCCTTCTTCGGCAAGCGCCTCTCGCCCGAAATTCTCGCCGACATCGACTGCTTTCTCCGGGAAAACCGCTTTCAAATCCGGAACGAACTCAGCGTGCACGCCGACTACTACCCCGCCGAGCAGACAGGCTACCGCGTGCACTGCGAGGTGACCGAGGGCAAGAGCTCCCTCTTTTCGGTCGAACTCACCGCGCCGGAGGAGGCGCAGGCCATCGAGATGTGCCGCCGCTTTTCCCTTTGCTCCGGCGAACTGTACCGCCTGCTGCTCAAAGAATTACTGCAGGCGGACTGACTCCCGGTTTGCCATCTCCGCAACGAGGCGCAGCAGTTCCTCTCTTCCCTGTTTCGTGACCGAGGAAAAGAGGATCAGCGGCGTCTCTTTCGGCGCTCCCAAAGTCTCGAGAAGCAGCTTCTTCTGCTTTTCGAGCTGGCTCCGTTTTAACTTGTCCGCCTTGGTGCCGACCAGCACGGCCGGCAGACCCTGGTCTATAATCCACTTGTACATCAGGACATCGTTCTCCGAGGGCGCGTGGCGGAGGTCGAGGAGCAGGAAGACCGCACGGAGCTGCTTGTCCTCGTGCAAATAGCGCTCTATCATCTTGCCCCAGCTCGCCTTGACCGCCTCGCTCGCGCTCGCATAGCCGTAGCCCGGCAGATCGACAAAGTAGACCGCACCGTTCACGCGGTAAAAATTGATGGTCTGCGTCTTACCGGGCTGGGCCGAGGTGCGCGCGAGCGCCTTGCGGTTCACAAGCGCATTTAACAGGCTCGACTTACCCACATTCGACTTTCCGGCAAACGCAAATTCCGGGAGAGCGCTCTCCGGCAGCGCGCTCGTCACACCGAGCACAAACTGCAACACCGCATCCTTAATCTGACTGTTGCCGTCTTCGCCGATTAAGGGGCGGTACACCGCCGACGGAACTTCAATTCCCTTCTTCTTCACCCTCTCCTTCTTCACGCTCGGCCGCTTTTTCCCAAAGGCACCTGCCACTGAGGGGCGTACTGTTGTCGTTTTCTTCTCCATCTGTCTCTTCTCCCCGTCCTGTCAGCGCAAGCGCTGCAAGTTCCCGAAACTCTCTGATATAGTACAATTTTAACCCTGCCGTAACCTCTTTCGGCAGCGCTGCAATCTCCGCACGATTTTCGTACGGCAATGCGAGCGCCGCGAAGCGCTCCCGTCTCGCCGCAAGCACCTTCTCTTTCAGACCGCCGACCGGCAGAATATGACCGCGCAGCGTGATTTCGCCTGTCACCGCAAGATCGGCGCGCACCGCCTCGTGCCGGAAGGCCGAGAGAAGCGTAAGCGCCATCGCGGCTCCAGCGCTCGGCCCGTCCTTTGGAATTGCCCCGGCCGGAATGTGCAGGTGAAAGTCGTGCTCGCGGAAGTAGCCGCTCGGCGTGCCGCGCTCTACCGCAAGCTGTCTTGCGACCACGAGTGCCAGTTCCGCAGACTCCCGCATCACGGCGCCCATCTGCCCGGTCGGCCGGAAGAGCCCTCTGCCGACATTGACCTCGACTTCAACCGAGAGCGCCACGCCGCCCGCAGCGGTGTACGCAAGCCCGTGGGCCACCCCGACTTCGTCCCGCCGGTGACTCCGATTTGCCGGAAAACGCGCCTTGCCGAGATAGTCCTCGAGATTTCCCGCCGTAACCGCGAAGCGCTCCCGCTCTTTTAGGAGAAGCTGCCTGACGCACTTTTCCGTGAGCGTGCGGAGCTCCCGCGCAATGCCGCGCACGCCCGCCTCCCGCGTGTAACAGCGGATCAGCGTCCTGACAGCGCCGTCCGTCAGTGAAAACTGCTCTGCCGTGAGGCCCGCGTTCCGGCGCGCCCGCGGCAGGAGATAGCGCCGCACAATGTGAAATTTCTCGGCCTCCGTGTAACTGCTGAGGTAAATCAGATTCATGCGGTCCATGAGCGGTGCCGGTATGCCCTCGGTCGTATTTGCCGTCGCGAGGAAAAAGACCTGTGAGAGGTCCATCGGCAGTTCCACATAGTGATCGCGATAACTCCGGTTCTGCGAGCTGTCGAGCACCTCGAGGAGCGCCGCAACGGCCGCCTGACCCCGGTAGTCTTTCGAGAGCTTGTCGATCTCATCCAGCAGAATCAGCGGGTTCTTGCTGCCCGCGCGCCGGAGAGCCTCCGCAATCCGTCCCGGCATCGCGCCGACATAGGTTCTGCGATGGCCTCGGAGTTCGGCTTCATCCTGAATGCCGCCGAGGCTGATGCGCACATAGCGCCGTCCGAGTGCCCGCGCGATGCTCTCGGCAATTGACGTTTTGCCCGTTCCGGGCGGCCCAACGAGGCAGAGTACGTCCTGCGAAGCCGTCGGGTTCAGCTTCCTGACGGCGAGGCAGTTCAGTATCTTCTCCTTGACATTTTCAAGACCGTAGTGATCCCGTTCGAGCACGCGCTTTGCCGCGGCGAGATTCGCCGTGTCCTCCGTGACGCGGTCAAACGGCAGTGCCAGCACCGTGTCGAGGTAATTCTGCTGCAGGGCAAATTCCTGTGTCCCCTGCGGCAGATGCCGAAGGCGCAAAGTCTCCCGGCGAAGCGCCTGCTTTACCTCATCCCCGGCAGGCAGTGCGTCAATCTTTTCTGCATAGGCTTTTACATCGCCCGCAATACCTGCATCCTCTCCGAGTTCCTCTTCGATGATGCGAAGCTGCTCCCGCAGCATAAATTCGCGCTGACTCCGGTCGAGACGCACGCGAAGCTTCTGCTCATACTCATGGCGCATCCGCACGACATCGATTTCGCGCGAGAGTTCACCGGTCAGAACCTCGTAAAACTCATCGCCCGTATTGCACTCGAGCAGGCGCTGCCCCGTGCCCCAGGCCCAGGGGAGCTGCGAAGAGCTGTTCCGCAGAAGCTGCATGAGGCCTGTCTCAGAGATGAGCCGCGGCAGGTACTTCTCCGCAAACGCCTTGTCCTCTCTCGCGTAGAGCTGCAGATAGCCCTTCAGCGCGCGGAGCATGGCTTCTTTCTCATTGCTGTCCTTCTCGATTTCCCGAAGCGGCGCATTGAACAATTCCGCCTCATAAATATCCCCCTCCAGAACCAGCTGTTCCACGCTGCAACGCCGTATCCCGAACAACATGGCGCGCCGCGTGTCCCGCGACGTCCGCGTGAGGGAACGAATCTGGCACAGCGTGCCGTAGCGGTACGTGCCGCTCACGCCCGGGTCCAACGCCTCCGGATTTTTTTGTGCCACCAGAAAAATCAGACCGTCCCGCACCATGGCTTCCTCGACAGCTGCGACGGTCCGGCTGCGGCTCAGGTCAAAACGAGCCACGCCGCCCGGCAGGACAACCTGCGCGCGCATCGCAACCACAGGGTATCTTCTCCTTGTCCTCATGACCTCCTCCTATCTTCGTGCCGCAAATGACTCAAAAGGCGGGCATATGCCCGCCTTCCTGTCACAAGTCTCGTGTTCACACACTATTCTGTTTCTGTACTCTATTCTCTGTATATGTGCGCCGTCAGGCAATCTCGCCCGGCCTTGAGGGCTTCTCGCGATCCCTCTGAATGCTCGACTCGCGGTGCACAATCTGCGGTCCGGCCTCATGCCGCACCATCTCCTTCGTGACCGTGCAAATGCCGACGGACTCATCGGAGGGCACTTCGTACATCAAATCCATCATCACGTCTTCGACAATCGCGCGAAGACCTCTGGCACCGGTCTTTCGCTCCAGCGCGAGGTGAGCGATTTCGCGCACCGCTCCCTCCGTGAACTCGAGTTTCACATTGTCGAGTTCAAAAAGCTTCCGGTACTGCTTAATCAGCGCGTTCTTCGGCACAGTCAGAATCTGCACCAGCGCATCCTCATCGAGCAAATCCAGCGAGACCGTAATCGGCACGCGGCCGATGAACTCCGGAATCAGACCGTACTTCACAAGATCCTGCGGCATGACCTGGTGGAAGAGTTCGTCCACCTCCCGCGCATTCTTCGCGACCACCTGGGAGTTGAAGCCCAGACCGCCGCTGCCGAGACGGGAGTCGACAATCTTCTCAAGTCCGTCGAACGCGCCGCCGCAGATGAAGAGAATATTGGTTGTATCAATCTGAATGAGCTCCTGGTGGGGGTGCTTCCGTCCGCCCTGCGGCGGCACCGAGGCAATCGTACCCTCCAGAATCTTTAAGAGCGCCTGCTGCACACCTTCGCCCGAGACATCCCGGGTGATAGATACATTTTCGCTCTTTTTGGTAATTTTGTCAATTTCATCGATGTAAACAATACCGTATTCGGCACGTTTCACATCATCTCCCGCCGCCTGAATCAGCTTCAGCAGGATATTCTCGACGTCCTCGCCGACATAGCCCGCCTCTGTGAGCGTCGTCGCATCCGCGATCGCAAACGGCACATTCAGAATCTTGGCCAGGGTCTGCGCAAGATAGGTCTTGCCCGAACCCGTCGGACCGAGCATCAAGATATTACTCTTCTGAATCTCGACGTCGGAGTCCGTATTGGACATGATGCGCTTGTAGTGGTTGTAGACCGCGACCGAGAGCACCTTCTTGGCCGTCTCCTGACCGATCACATACTCATCGAGAAACCTCTTGATTTCCTTCGGACGCAGGAGGTTGATGCCTTTTAAGCTGCTTGCCGCCGCGTCGTCCTCCGGAAATTCCTCCTGCAGGATCTCGTTGCAGAGCGCCACGCACTCGTCGCAAATGTAGACGCCGTTCGGTCCCGACAGAAGTTTTCTCACATGATCTTCCGTCTTGCCACAAAAAGAGCAACGCACACGTTCCCCGTTCTTATTGGGCATGTTTCTTTTCTTCTCCTTTTACTCAGTGATGCGCGATGACTTCGTCGATGATGCCGTACTCCTTGGCCTCCGCCGCCGTCATGTAGTTGTCACGCTCGGTGTCGCGCGCAATCACCTCGAGATCCTTCCCGGTATTCGCCGCGAGAATCTCATTCAACTTATTGCGTGTCTTCAAAATCTGCTCGGCGACAATGCGGATCTCCGTCTCCTGCCCCTGGGCACCGCCGGAGGGCTGGTGAATCATAATCTCCGCGTTCGGGAGCGCATAGCGCTTGCCCTTGGTGCCGCCGGAGAGCAGGAATGCGCCCATGCTCGCCGCCATGCCGATGCAGATGGTCGAGACATCGCATTTCACATACTGCATGGTGTCGTAAATGGCCATGCCCGCCGTCACGCTGCCGCCCGGGCTGTTGATGTAGAGGTTGATGTCCTTGTCCGGATCCTCGGACTCGAGGAACAGGAGCTGCGCGACCACGAGGCCCGCGCTCACATCATTGACCTCCTCATCGAGGAAGATGATTCTATCCTTTAAGAGGCGGGAAAAAATATCGTAGCTCCGCTCGCCCCGGCTGGACTCTTCCACCACATATGGCACTAAACTCATCTGATTTCTCCTGACTTTCACTGGAGCTTTGCCTCCGCGACGAGGAAGTCGACTGCCTCCTGGATCTTTAAATCCATCGCCAGCTCTTCTCTCTGCTCCGCGCCGACATACTCCTTCATCTTCTCCGGTGCAATCTTGTAAGCCTCGGCCATCTTCGCGATCTCGGCGTCGATTGCCTCCTCGCTGACCGCGATGTTCTCGGCCTTCACGACCTCCTCGAGCACCAGTCTGGTCTTTAAGTTTCTCTCGGCCTGCGGACGGAACTGCTCTTTCAGCTTCTCGACCGTCATGCCGGTGTACTGCAGGTACTGCTCGAGCGGCAGACCCTGAGACTGCATGCGGCGTGCATAGTCATCGAGCATCTGCTCGCACTGCATCTCAACCATCGGTGCCGGAAGTGTAAGCTCTGCGTTCTCGACGACCTTCTCGACCACGTTGTTCTCGTTCTGTGCCGCCGCGCTCTTTGCCTTCGCCTCTTCGAGCTGCTTCTTCAAATCCGCCTTGTACTCGTCGAGAGTCTCGAACTGCGAAATCTCGCTCGCGAACTCATCGTTCAGCTCCGGGAGATCCTTTCTCTGAATCTCGAGCAGCTTGCAGGCAAAGACCGCTTCCTTGCCCGCGAGTTCCTTCGCGTGATACTCGGTCGGGAAAGTCACATTGACATCAAAGCTGTCACCGGTCTTGTGGCCGACAATCTGCTCCTCAAAACCGTCGATGAAGCTGCCGCTGCCGAGCACCAGCGGATAGTTCTCACCCTTGCCGCCGTCAAAGTGCACGCCGTCAATGCTGCCGTCAAAGTCAATCTTGACATTGTCGCCCATCTCCGCCGCACGGTCGTCGACCGTCACGAGGCGGGCGTTCTTCTCAAGCTCCTTCTGCAGTGCCTCATTGAGGTCCTCGTCGGTCACCGTCGCATCCGCCTTCTGTACCTCGACGCCCTTATACTGGCCGAGCTTGACTTCCGGCTTCGTCGCAACCGTCGCCGTATAGACGAGGTCCTTGTCCGTGCCGATTTCGGTCACATTGATCTCCGGGCGGGACACAATCGTGAGGCCGCTCTCCTTTGCCGCCTCCGGATAGGTATCGTTGATGCAGCTGTTCACAGCGCTCTCAAAGAACACGCCCTGACCGTAGAACTTCTCAATGACTGCCTGCGGCACATGACCCTTCCGGAAACCCTGCACCTGATACTTGCCCTTCTCGCGGTTGTATGCTGCGGTGACTGCTTTCTGAAACTCTGCCTGCGGCACAGTCACCGTAATCACTGCCATGTTGTTTTCTTTCTGCTCTACCTGAAATCCCATCTGGACGTCCTCCTGGATAATCTGTTCTCTGAATTAGCATATTACTTGCAAAAGAGACATATTCAGTAGAACAGTATAGCACAGAGGCACGCTTGTCACAATGCTTTTCCGGCGTTGCGGGAGAGCATCTTCTCCGCGAGATAAAAGGCGCGCGCCGTGCGCTTCGCGTTGTCGTCGAAATGACCTCCCGGATTCCACTCGAGCACCAGGGTGCCCGGCTGCATGCGCTCCGACAGTTGTTCATGGTACTGCCGCATTAAGTTGCCGCAGCTCGCCATCATCTCGTTCCGGGCCTTCTCCTCCTTGTCGCCGAGACTTAAGGAGAGCGCCTTGACGCGCGGGGTTCTGCCCCTCTGGTACTTCATGAATCCCTGAAACC
Source organism: Stomatobaculum sp. (assembly GCF_057248925.1). Taxonomy (NCBI): domain Bacteria; kingdom Bacillati; phylum Bacillota; class Clostridia; order Lachnospirales; family Lachnospiraceae; genus Stomatobaculum; species Stomatobaculum sp. The sequence continues at coordinate 72,294 of NZ_DBHIHF010000004.1, read as the reverse complement.
AGAGTGATGGCGAGGCCGCGGCGACCGCGGCGAACGCATCCGTCCGGTAGGACGCCCAGAGTGAGAAAAAACCGGCGAGCGAATAGCCGCCGAGCAGTACGGGACAGTCTTCCGGCAAATCGTAGCGCGCGCGAAGTGCCGGAATCAGCGCGAGCAGCTTCTCGAGGAAAACGGGCGCACCGTCTCCGAAGAGACTGTTGCCCGAGGGCTGCGGCGCTTCCCAGGGAGCGAGCTCACGCATCCAGTCATTGACCCGGACTGCGACCAGCAGGCCGCGATCGGCGCGCTTTTCCTTTTCTTCAAATGCGGCGAGAAACTTTGCCTCTTCTTCCATGCCCTCCAAATCGTGCTCATCGGCCGGCTGCAGGAGCAGATAGGCTGCTTCCGCGCTGCCGCAGGCAAGGCACTCGCGCTGTAACAGCGAAAACTCTTCCCGTATGTTTGCCATCCCGCTTCACGCCTCTCCGGCTTCCCGGAGAATGCGTGCCCCCGCTTGGCAGGCATCACAGAGGCAGTTCGGCTCCCCGTTTGCCTTTGCCGCTTTCGCCGCCGTTTCGGTTGCCGCCGCAGCTTCCTTACCGAAAACCGCCTCGCCGGACGGCGAAGACGCAAAGGCAATCAGATCGTCAATACTGCAGACATCCTCCTTGAGCTCTCCGATCAGTGCGTCGCGTGCCGCCGCTTCGTCTGCCGTTCCGACTGCCTCTAAATAGCGCTTTCCCGCCGCAACGACTTCCGCACAGGCGCTCGGCGCCTGAATCAGCTTTTCCACATCTTCTCTTACAATCTGCTCTGCCATGACTCTTTCCTTTCTCAAAACGGACCTCACCGTCCGAACTATCGTTCTATTTATATTGTACCCGTAAGCATACAAAATTACAAGACACCGGGGCGCCGTATCCTCGCGGACAGTGCCCGGTCTTACTGTTTTTATTCTGTCACAAAAGAGAATCTCTGCGCCTCGTGCACAGCACTCATCCGTCAACGCGCAGCGTGGCCGAACGCCGCGCTCTGTCGGCTCTGCATCTCCGAAATAAATCGACGAAAGGCAAACACAGCACCCGCGATAGGAAGCTGTGTCCCATGCGGATGCTTCGTCCCCTGCGGCAAAGACAGATCCCCGCCGCAAAGAAAACACACGACGCCCGGTAACGAACGATCGAATCGTAACTCTCTCTGGAAAAACATGCGGAAACCCTGTAAGCTGAAAGAAAAAGAACCGGCGTCTCCGTCACGCTATGTCGGAACACGGCAGGAAAGGACTGCACTCCATGGAACACATTGAAATCGAGCGGAAATTTTTGCCGCCTGCATTACCGGACGGTCTCGAGCGCTATCCGCACAAAGCGTTTTTACAGGGCTATCTCTCGACTTCGCCGACCCTGCGCGTGCGCCGCGAGGGCGAGGCGTATGTTCTGACCTATAAGGGCAACGGCCTTCTACAGCGGACGGAGTATAATCTTCCGCTCACGGCGGAGAGCTTTGCCCACCTCCTCGAAAAATGTGACGGTCTCCGCATCGAAAAAACGCGCTATCGAATCCCGCTCCCGGGCACCGAGCTCACCGCGGAACTCGATGTGTTCCACGGGGCGCTGTCGGGACTTTGGCTGGTCGAAGTGGAGTTTCCCGACGAGGCGAGTGCGGCGCGTTTTTTGCCGCCCGCCTGGTTTGGACGGGAAGTGACCCAAGATGCCCGTTACCAGAATTCGTCTCTTAGCCGCTTAGGGCTCCCCGGGGAGGAAACCCCATGACACAAAAAAGAAAACGGGAACTGATTCTCATTGCCGTCCTCTGCCTCGCAGCGTTACTCTTACTTCTCTGGCAACGGCTCGGCAGCGGTCAACACGGCATGCGCGTCCTGGTCTCCCAAAATGGCACGGTGGTCGGTGACTATCCGCTCTCCAAAAACCGCGAGGATGTATTTCAAACCTCGGACGGCGGCACAAATACCCTCGTGATTCATGACGGCGAGGCCTGGATCAGCGAGGCCAACTGCCCCGACAAAGTCTGCGTGCACACCGGGCGCATCTCCCGCCCCGGCGAGATTATTGCCTGCCTGCCGCATCGCTTGGTCGTACAGATATCGGAGCGGTAATTTTCTTTCCCACTGTGACAAGAACGGGAAGCGCTTTCCTCCAAGCAGGGCAAAGCGCTTCCCGTTTCTCATTCTTCTCAGTATCAGATGTCAATCGTTTCACGCCTCTGCCCGAGCTGCCTGTGCGTGCCCCACAGCTGTGCCAATAGCACACCCATGACCGTCAGCAATATCTCCCAGGGATACAGGAGGTATCCCCTCCAAAAACAAACGAGCAGGATGCCGTCCGCAAGCAAAAATGCATACCAGAGCTTCCGATTCAATCTCGCATATTTCACATGTGAGGTGAGCAATATGCCGAGAATCAGAAAGCGCAAAAAGCTGTAACTCAAATACGGCCAAGCATGATACCAGCGCCTTCTCCACTGCTGAAAAACACCCATGAAACCACAATCCGCAGCGATAAACAAATGCAGAATCCAGATGCTCGCGCGGGGCATAAGCTTAGTTATCATATATATTATTCACCACCTCAAAACTCCAAGTTGAAGACCCTAGTCCCACTGTCAGACAATCGTTTCCTCCGATTATGCACTTGGCCGATGTGACGACCGGTTTCCAAGAAGATGGAGCTGCCTTTCTCCGTTTTTGCTTCCAAAAGCAATTAAACGCAGTTCCTTGCAGCGTCAATCCATACTGTCCATCCTACACTGACTGCGAATCTCATAGTTTCTTGCGCAACTATATCTTAATGCTACTATCTCTTTCCAAAAATATCAACACATCTTTCACAAAAGTGTGCAAATGTCTCGCATTTTTGGCTTTTTTCACTACCATGCTTTGTTAACGGTCTCTTCGATTGTTTGCCGGAACGCGTTTCATCCTTTCGCAGATGCAAAAGCAGCGCCCTGTCCGAGCGGACAGGGCGCTGCTTTTCATGCCTGTTATACTTGCTGCCGAATTGCTGCCGCAGCACTTTAGTTGATCACGCTTACCGGGCACTTTCTCGCGCAGGCGCCGCAGTTCACACACTTGTCGTAGTCGATCTGCGCGACGTTCCCGTTCATGTGAATGGCGTCGAACTTACACTCCTTCACGCAGAGCGTGCAGCCGATGCAGCCCGCCTGGCAGACATCCTTGACTGCCTTGCCCTTCTCCTGCGACATACATCTCACGTGGTACTTTGCCTTGTAGGTCGTCATCTCGATGATGTGACGCGGGCAAGCCTTGACGCAGAGACCGCAGGCCACGCACTTATCCTTGTCGACCACGGCAATGCCGTCGACCACATGAATGGCGTCAAATTCGCAGACCTTCACGCAGGAACCGCCGCCGAGGCAGCCGAAGTCACAGCCGAGATCGCCGCCGCCCGGCATGACCGACATCTGGTTACAGTCGGTCGGGCCCACGTTCTTGGCGCGCTTGATTGCCTTGTCGCAGGTGCCGGAACAGCGAACCATCGCGACCTTCTTGACAGCCTCGCCCGCCTGGACACCCATGATGTCCGCGATTTTCTGCGCGACCGGCTTGCCGCCGACCGGACACTGGGTGACCGGCGCGGAGCCGCTCGCAATCGCGTGCGCGCAGCCGTCGCAACCCGGGAAGCCGCAGGCACCGCAGTTGTTGCCGGGCAGTGCCTCGCGGACCGCGAGCTCTTTCTCATCTACTTCTACTTTGAACTTCTCACTTGCAACGCCGAGACCCATGCCGCAAATCAGGCCGACGATACCGACAATCGCAAACGAGACAATGACAATGGTAAAATTCATTTCTCTCCCTCCGCTCAGCTGATCATGCCCGAGAAACCGGTGAATGCGATTGCCATGAGACCTGCGCTGATCAGAACGATCGGCAGACCGCGGAAGTACTTCGGAATATCGTTGCCCTCACATCTCTCGCGGATACCTGCGAGGATGACAATCGAGATTGCGTAACCGACTGCGGTGCCGACACCCCAGGCGAGGCCTTCCACAAAGTTATACTCCTTCTGCACGTTGTCGAGTGCCACGCCGAGCACGGCGCAGTTCGTCGTAATCAGCGGAAGGTAAATACCAAGGGACGCGTGCAGAGAAGGCATACTCTTCTTCATGAACATCTCGATGAACTGCACGAGAGACGCGATCAGAAGAATGAAGACAATCGTCTGCAGGTAGTCAATCTTGAGCGGGCGCAACACGAGCATGTAGACCAGCGAGGAAAGAATGGTCGCGAGGAAAATCGTGAAGATAACCGCGCCGCCCATGCCTGCCGCCGTGTCCTTTTTCTTCGAGACGCCGACGAAGGAGCAGAGTCCAAGGAATCTGGAGAGCACGACATTGTTGACCAATGCACCGCTGACCAGGAGCAATGCTACTTTTGACATCACTTCGCCTCCTCTTTCTTCTCCGTTGCCGGGTTCTTTGCCTCAACCGCCGGGGTTGCAACTGTTGCCTGCACCGCAGCTGCCGCCGGCTTTGCGACCGGCTTCACAACCTTGGTCTTTGCTTCTTCCAGCGAAAGCGGCTTGCTCTTCTTGCCGCGCTTGTCGTCCTGGTAATACTGCATGCCCGCGACGAGGAACGCCATCACGAAGAAAGCACCCGGGGGCAGGACGAAAATCGAAATGTGGTACGCATCCGGAATCAGCTTGACGCCGAAAATCGAGCCTGCGCCGATGATCTCACGGAAGGAGCCGAGCAGCAGGAGAGCCAGCGTAAAGCCGAGGCCCATGCCGAGACCGTCAAAGAGTGCCGGAATCGGCTTTGCGCCGAGCGCATACGCCTCCGCGCGGCCAAGGATAATGCAGTTCACGACGATCAGCGGAATGTAGATGCCGAGTGCCGTGTAAATCGAAGGTGCAAACCCCTGAATCAGGAGCTGCACAATCGTCACGAGGGACGCGACGACGACAATCTCCGCGGGGAGACGCACTCTCCCCGGAATCACGCCGGAGAGCGCGGAAATAATCAGGTTCGAAAACATCAAAACTACCAGAGACGAAAGTCCCATACCGATTGCATTGACCGCCGAGGTCGTAACTGCAAAGGTGGGGCAAAGTCCCAGCGCCATGATGAAGACCGGGTTTTCGGTGATGAGACCGTTCCTCAGGCGTTCCAAACAAACTTTCACGGAATCTTTTCCCCCTCTCACTGATTTAAGCCGTTATTCACGAAGTAAAGCGCTGCGTTGACGGAATTGGTCACGGCGCGAGAGGTAATCGTCGCACCGGAGATTGCGTTGATCTTGTCGTTGTCAAGCTCGCCGTCACCGGCCTTGGTGACCGTAAACTTCTCACCCTTCTTGCCGTTGAACTGTTTGTACCAGTCGGTGTCGCGCGCATTCATGCCGAGACCCGCCGACTCCGCGATTGTAAGGAACGCAATGCCGTTCACCGTCTTGTTGTCGGCCTGGATGCCGACCGAAATCGAGACCAGACCGCCGTAGCCGTCCTTCGAACCTGCGTTGATGATGTGACCGACGACATTGCCGCTCGCATCGACCGCATCGACCACTTTGTCAATCATGACATTGCCGAAGCCCTGCTCCGCAAGAGAAGCCGCATCTGCCGCAATCAGCTTGTCGCTGTCCGGATTCTCCTTAAAGTCCGCGGCATCCGGAAATACCTGCTTGTAAGCCGCGATGGTCGCCGCATTCTGTGCTGCCTGAATCGGCTCGTAGGTCACCGTGTAGACAATGCCGAGCAGAAGACCTGCAATCACCGTGATCAGCATGAGGCGCAGTGCATCGCTCACAAACGAAGTCTCTTTTGTCTTGCTCATGCTTTTTTTGCCTCCCTTCTGCCGAATGCCTTCGGAATCGTAGCGCCTTCAATGAGCGGCGAAAGCATATTGCCGATGATGATGGAGTAAGAAACGCCCTCGGCGCCCGTACCGAAGATACGGAAGAGGCCGGTCAGAATGCCGATGATGACGGCATAAATCATCTGGCCCTTCTTGGTGAGCGGCGTCGACGCATAGTCGGTCGCCATGAAGAACGCACCGAAAATCAGACCGCCGCCGAGCACCTGCGCGAGAACGTAGTTCAGGCTGTGCTCGCCGAAGATAAACACAAAGATTGCGGTCGTCACAATGTAGATGACCGGAATCTCAAAGCTGATGACCTTTCTCCAGAGCAGATAGGCCGCGCCGAGGAGCAGGGCAATCGCAGAAACTTCACCGATGGTGCCCGGAATATGTCCCACGAAGAGCTGGAACAGATTCACATCCGCCGTCGCCGGGGTGCCGGCCTTTAAGGCGGTCTTCATGACAGCGAGCGGTGTTGCGCCCGTCGTCGCATCGAAGTTAATCGGCTTCGACGTGAAGTTGTTCATGTACTTCGCAAGCGAAATCAGCAGGAAACATCTGCCGGCGAGCGCCGGGTTCATGAAGTTCTGGCCGAGACCGCCGAACATCTGCTTTGCGATGATGATTGCAAAGACTGCGCCGAGCGCCGGAATCCAGAGCGGAATCTCCGGCGGCATGTTGAGCGCGAGAATGAGTCCCGTGACAACCGCCGAGCAATCCGTAATTGTCACTTCTTTTTTCATGCCGCGCTGCCAGAGGTACTCGGAGAGCACCGCCGCCAGAACGGTCACCAGAATCACGAAGAACGAATGGATGCCGAACTGTACCACGCCGTAGACCGCGGTCGGAATCATCGCGATACAGACATCCAACATAATCTCCCGCGTCGAAGCGCGGTCTCTCACATGCGGAGAGGCGGAAACGTTTAATACATTCATCGCTTACTTTGTCTCCTTTCCGCCCGCTGCCTTCTCTGCGGCAGCCTTCTGCCGCCGCTCTTCGCCGATGCGGCGCTTCATCTGCTTGAATGCCTGGGTCAGCGGGCGTCTCGCGGGACAGATGTAGGAACAGCTGCCGCACTCGATGCACTCCATGCCGTAGAGCTTCTCATAGCCCGCGCTGTCGCCGTTCATGCAACTCTTCATCATAAGCACCGGAACCAGGAACTCGGGACATACCTCGCCGCAGCGTCCGCAGCGGATGCACGGGCTCTCCGGATTCTTCTCGACCTCGTCCTCGAGGAAGCAGGTCAGCGAGGAGGAATTCTTTGTGACCGGGACATCGGTCGTGTACATCGCCTGTCCCATCATCGGACCGCCCGAGAGAATCTTCTTCGGGTCCGCTTTGAAACCGCCGGCCGCCTCAATGATGTCGTTGTAGTTCATGCCGGTTCTGACCTTGAAGTTCTGCGGCTCCTTGATTGCGTCGCCCGTAATCGTGATGACGCGCTCCAGAATCGGCGTCTTCTTACAGACCGCATCGTAGATTGCCATGACCGTGTTCACATTGTCCACGACACAGCCCGCATCCGCCGGAAGCATCGAGGAGTTGATCTCTCTGCCGGTCACCGCGTAAATCAGCGAGCGCTCGCCGCCCTGCGGGTACTTGGTCCGGAGCGCCTCAACCGAAATCTTCGGCTCGTCTTTCACGAGTGCGCGGAGCTTCTCGATGGCCTTCGGCTTGTTGTTCTCGACACCGATCACCGCCTTCGCGTTCTCGAAGAGCTGCAGCATGACCTTGATGCCGCCGATCAGCCGCTCCGGCTCCTCCATCATCATGCGATAGTCGCAGGTCAGATAGGGCTCGCACTCTGCGCCGTTCACAATGATATAGTCGATCTTCGACTCGTCCTTCGGTGTGAGCTTTACATTGGTCGGAAAGCCCGCACCGCCGAGACCCACAATGCCGGCTTCCCGCACAATGTCCCGGATTTCCTGCTTGCTGAGCTTTGTCGCATCCCTGTCTTCGCCGAGGCCCTCGACCGCCGTATACTGGCCGTCGTTCTCGATCACGATTGAGATGCTCTTCGCGCCGCCTGCCGTGACGCGGGGCTCAATCTTCTTTACTTTTCCCGACACGGAGCTGACCACGACCGCCGAGATAAAACCGCCTGCCTCGGCGATTTTCTGTCCCACCAGCACCTCATCGCCGACCTTGACAATCGCCTTGGCCGGTGCGCCGATGTGCTGCGAGAGGGGATACACCATCTCGCCGGAAGTCGGTTTCAGCACTGTGACAGCTCTGTCCATCGAGAGCTCCTTGCCCTCAAACGGATGGACGCCACCTCGAAAAGTTGCCAATCCCATCTGACTACCCTCTTTCTTTCAGATTCTGTTACTCTCTGCGTTAATATTATAACATGCCGACAACGGCACAATTAAGAAAAACCACGCAAAGCGTGGTTTTTTTTCCATACAAGCGTCGCATTTTTACATGCGCTCCGGCACTTCCATGCCGAGCACACCGAGACAATATGCAATGACAATCTCGGCGGTCTGAATCAGTGCGAGGTAAGCGCGCTTCTTCTCCTCGTTCGGCTCCTGCAGAATGCGAACCGCATGGTAGAAGGAATTGAAGTGATTCGAGAGCTCGTAGAGATACTGGCAGATGCGGTGCGGCGCGAGTTCCTTCCAGGCCGCGCGCAGCACTTCCGGATAGCGCGCCAAATCGAGGAAGAGCGCCTTTTCGCTCTCGCTCTCCGCCGGTCGTAAATCCGCCGCTGTGATGGCTGCGCCGCCTTGGTTCGCATACTTTTTAAGGATAGACTTAATCCGGACCGCCGTGTAGAGAATGTAGGGGCCGGTGTTTCCCTCAAACGATGCAAAGCGCTCGAGGTCAAAGACATAGTCCTTCGAGGCCTGGTTCGAGAGATCCGCATATTTCAGCGCGGCGAGTGCTACCGTCTTCGAGGTCTTCTCTGCCTCCTCGGGCGAAATCTCCGGATTCTCCGCGATGCGGGTCGAGACTGCCTCCCGAATCTCCCGGATCAAGGTCTCAAGGCGCATCACACCGCCCTCTCTTGTCTTGAAGGGCTTTCCGTCCTTGCCGTTCATCGTGCCGAAGCCGATGTAGATGAGCTCGTGCGCCGGGGGAACGATGCCCGCCTTCCGCGCGACGCGGAAAAACTGCGTGTAGTGGAGTTCCTGGCGCTTGTCCGCAATGTAGATGTAGCAGTCCGGCGAGAGGGTCGCCTCGCGGTCAATGAGGGTCGCCAGATCGCTCGTCGCATAGAGCGCAGCGCCGTCCGACTTCCGGACAATGCAGGGCGGCAGTTCCTTCTTGTCGCCGGGCTCCGCGATGTCCACGACGAGCGCGCCCTCGGAGCTTCTCGCAATGCCGCGCTTCTCAAGGTCTTCGAGAAGCGCCGGGATAAAGGGCTGCGCGTCGGACTCACCTTTCCAGAGTTCAAACGAGACCGCAAGCGCATCGTAGTTCTTCTTTAAATCCGCCTTCGAGATGCGGAGAATGTGCTTCCAGAGCGCCGTAAAACCCGGATCGCCGCTCTGCAGTTTCAAGGTCGCAAGGTGGGCTGCCTCGGCAAAGGCCTCGTCCTCCTTGGAGCGCTTGCTCGCGGTCGGGTAAATCTCCTCGAGCTCGGAAATCGTAAACGGCGCTTCTTCCGGATAGTCGCCCGTATGGCTCTCGTCAAAATACGGGAGTTCCGGCTTCCGGCGGCGCAGCTCCTCAATGATAAGTCCCATCTGGAGCCCCCAGTCGCCGAGGTGCACATCGCCTATCATCTCGTTTCCGAAAAATGCGCCCATGCGCTTCAAGGCCTCGCCGATGATGGCCGAGCGCAGATGTCCCACGTGGAGCGGCTTTGCGACATTTGCGCCGCCGTAGTCGACGACAATCTTTCTGTTCTCATCGCGCACTGCGCCGCACTGCGGCTGCTCCCGGAGGGCACGCACCGCCGTTGCGAGCGCGTCCGGGCTCACGCGGAGGTTGATGAAGCCCGGCGGCACGGCGCCGACTTCCGAGAAAAGGCTCTCTTTCTTCAGTTCCGCGGCAACTGCCTCGGCGACCTCGAGCGGCCGCTTGCCGGCCTTCTTTGCGACCGCCATGGCGCCGTTGCACTGGTACTCGCAGAGATCCGGGCGGTTTGAGAGTTGCACAGAAGCGCCGGCCTCCGGATAGCCGACTGCCGCAAAGGCGCGCGCCACACTCTCGTTCATTTCTTCCAAGATTGTTTTCACTGCCATATCTTTCCCCCAATGTGAAGAAGAGCAGCCCGGCATCGGGCTGCCCTTCGCAAGTCTGTCTTTTAGTTCTGCGCTCTGCCGAGATACTCGCCCGTGCGGGTGTCGATCTTGACGCGATCGCCGATGCCGACAAAGAGCGGCACGGAAATCTGTGCACCGGTCTCGACCGTCGCCGGCTTCTGCGCGCCGGTTGCCGTGTTGCCCGCAAAGCCCGGCTCAGTCTCCGTGACCTCCAGCTCCACAAAGAGCGGCGGCTCGACCGAGAACACATTGCCGTTGTAGGAGACAACCTTGACCATCTCGTTCTCCTTGACGAACTTCAGCGCATCGCCGATCAGATCCTTGTTCAGCGAAATCTGATCGTAGGTCTCGGTGTTCATGAAATTGTACATGTCGTCGTCCGCATAGAGATACTGCATCTCAACGCGGTCAATGCGTGCGGCGGGGAATTTCTCCGTCGGACGGAAGGTGCGCTCAGTCACAGCTCCTGTCATCACGTTTTTAATCTTGGTGCGCACGAACGCTGCGCCCTTGCCCGGCTTCACATGCTGGAATTCAATGATCTGATAGACCGCGTTGTCAATCTCGAGCGTGATGCCGTTTCTGAAATCACCTGCAGAAATCATAAGTTAACCCTCCATCCATTCGTTCCCAAATAGTCTACTGTATTCTACGATAGGCAAAAACTTTTCGCAAGCTTTTTTCCGCTTTTCCCTAGGCCGGAAGCGCTCCTTTGGCGAGCGTCAGGAGCTGCTTCTCCTGTTCCGCCGTGCACCGCTTGCCCGTCCAGAGCGAAAAGGCATGCACCCCCTGGGAAATCAGCATTGCGAGGCCGCCGGCGACCGGTTTTCCCGCCGCGCGGGCAAGGTGCAAAAACCCTGTCTCCTCCGGCGTATAGACAATGTCTGCGGCCGCCGAGAGCTTCTCGAAAAACCGCGGGTCTTCCACAATGCTCTCTTCAGCGTTCGGCCACATGCCGACACTCGTGCACTGAATGCAGAGATAGTCGTTGCCCCGAAGCTCACGCCAGTGCTCGAGTGCCGCCGCCCGCACTGTCAGGGACGGATTGATGTCACGCACAGCCTTTGCGAGTCCCTCCGCGCGCGCGGTGTTCCGGTTCAAAATCACCAGTTCGGCAGCCCCGCCCGTCGCAGCGAGCACTGCCGCGCTCCGCGCCGCGCCGCCCGCACCAAGTAACAGGATATGCGCGCCTTCTGTCCGCAGATTTTTTCGCGCGAGCATGGCCGCCATGCCGGCAATGTCGGTGTTGTGTCCGACATAGCCCTCCTCGGTCCGAACCAGCGTGTTCACGGCACCGATCAGTCTCGCCTCTTCACTGAGGCCGCAGAGATACGGTATCACAGCTTCCTTATAGGGAACGGTCACATTGAACCCCGCTATGCCGAGCGCGTGCGCGCCGCGGATTGCCGCGCCGAGTTCGTCCGGATTTTTGACTTCAAAGGGCAGATACGCGACATTTTCCCCGCAAACTGTCGCGAGCGTATTCTGAATCAGCGGGGACAGGCTGTGCCCGATCGGATGCGCGAGCAGTCCGAGAACTTTGGTCTTTGCGTCGATCATTTCCCGGTTCCCTTCTTTCTCCGGTAAAGTGCGAGCACGGGGCGCTCGAGGAGTCGTTTCAGACGAATCTGTATCTCTTCGCGCGGCTCCATCGGCTGTACGAGAAGACTGTGCATCCCCGCGCGGTTGGCGCCCCAGATGTCCGTGAAAAGCTGGTCGCCGATTGCGATGGTCTCGCCGGGCGATGTGCCCATGCGCGCCATGGCCTTCCGGTACCCGTACCGCCGGGGTTTTAAGGCGCGCTCCACATACGGGAGGTTCACAGCCGTTGCAAACGGGAGAATGCGCGAGGCCTTGTTGTTCGAGACCAGACACATCCGGAACCCTGCGGCCTTCAGACGCTGCATCAGCGCACGGCAGCGCGCATCTGCCGGCGCATCCGGCGGCACCAGGGTATTGTCAATGTCAAAGACAATGCCGCGTATGCCGCGCGCCGTCAGGCTCTCAAAGGGGAAGTCATAGACAGAGCGCACTTCTTCTTCGGGGAAAAAGACACTCATGCCTGCTCCTTCTGCGAGATGAGCTTGTTGATCTCCGCCATAAAGGTGTTGACATCCTCAAACTCCCGGTAGACCGAGGCAAAGCGCACATAGGCGACCGGATCCACCTTCTTTAACTGCTCCATGACCATCTCGCCGATAACCGTCGAGGGAATTTCTCTCTCCTCGCGATTAAAGAGCGCGGTCTCGATTGCATCGGTCATCGTCGTGATCTGTGCCGAGCTGATGGGACGCTTGTGGCAGGAACTCACAATGCCGCGCTCAATCTTCGCGCGGTCATAGGCTTCCCGCGAGTTATCCTTCTTGATAATCATGAGCGGCATGGTCTCCGGCTTCTCATAGGTCGTAAAGCGCTTGCCGCAGCGCTCACACTGCCGACGCCGCCGTATGGTCGCATTTTCGTCCGCGGGGCGGGAATCAATGACGCGCGTATCGGGCGCATTGCAAAACGGGCATTTCATTTTTATTTTTCCTCCGTGAGACCCTGGTCTCGGTAATATCGCAGGGCGCCGTCATGCAACGGTAACGGCAACTCTTCCAGATAAAATGCTTTGTCGGTGACATTCGCAAATCCCGGGCGTTTTTTCGAAAGTTCGGGCAGTGCGGCATACAGTTGCTCTGTAAGCTGATAGACAAGCGCCTCATCCATATCCGCGCGCACGCAGAGCAGGCATTTGACGCCGAAGCTCGGAATATCTTCGTCCTGGCCGGGATAACTGCCCTTCGGAATTACAGTCGCAAAATATTGCGGCTCGGCGGCGAGAATTTTCTGAATTTCCGCTGCGTCATAGCGGAGCAACTTGCTCTTTTTAGCGGTCGCGAGCTTTTCCAGTCCCGGCGCCGGAATGCCGGAGAGCGCGTGTACCGCCTTTGCCCGCCCTGAGAGGACGAGATCCGCCCCGGAGCCGATGCCGGCATTCACGGAAAAGCCCTCTTCCGGTATCTGCAGCGCCTTCAACGCGACGCGCGCGGCGCGCTCCGTCGCAGACCCCTCGGGTCCCACAACGACCGGCAGCCCTTTTAAATCCGAAACCCGCATAAGGTCGCTCTCCTCCAAAGCCATCCACTGGCTCACGCTCGGAAAAACCGCCCCGATGACGCGGAGAGCTTCGCCGCCCGGCTCGTTTTTCGCTTCTGCCGCGACATCCGCCGTAATCAGCGCGAGATCCACATCGCCCGCCAACAGCCTCTTCACATTTTCCGGCGAACCGGTCGAAGCTTTCAGATTAAAGCGGAGCGTCTCACTGCGCTTCTGCAGAGCGTTCGCGATATCCGCGCCGCTCGCATACAGACTGCCGCCGGTGTCCCCGGTTCCCATCGTAAGCCAGGTGAATTTCTTCGCTTTTTTCGCACGTGCGCGCTGTACCGCACAGGCGGAAAAGGTGCATAAAAAAGCAAGGCAAAGCGCTATCACCGCGCGCTTTTTCCTCGCGGCAGACATTTCTTTCATTCTGCGGCTCCTCTCTGTTTTCGGAATCAATATCAATTCGGAAACGCTGAAAAAAGCAAGCAGAATACAGTCGGTAGGTTCAGCGTTTTTTGATTATATCATCTGTATTTCTATGCTTCAAGTTTGCAACAATCAAAAAACACCTCCCGCCGAAACGGGAGGTGCCGCAGAGTTTCATTTTTTGATTTACTTGCCGAAGAAGCTTCCCATCAGCGAGAGGCAAATCGGGTTGTAAATATCGTCGATGATGACGGCGAAGGAGGGATAGAGCACCCACGCGACATCGTGGTAACCGTACTGATCCATGACGGCCTTCTCGTTTGCGACGGCGTTCGGACCGGAACCGCAACCCCAGCCGCAGTTACCTGCCGCCATGACCGCTGCGCCGTAGTCCTTGCCGAAGAGGTTGAAGGAGATGAAGATTGCAAAAATAGCCATCATGACTGCCTGCGCGACGAGGATGATACCCATCTGACCCGCAACCGGTGCAAGCTTCGTGATGTCGATCGTCATCAGAACGAGTGCGAGGTAGAGCTCGAGGAACATGTGCTCAATCGCCTCGGTCTCCGGCACTCTTGTGTCGATGCCGAGCGCCTCCATCACGTTTCTGCCGATGGCACCCGCAAAGAGGCAGCCGATGAACTTCGGCATCTCAATCATCGGGATCGAGTCGAGCAGCATGTAAATCGGCATACCGAGTGCCGCAAGCAGCAGGCAGGTCGCAAATGCGTAAATCATGCGCGTGTTGTCGAGGGTCGGCTTTGCACCGGTTCTCTGTGCCTCCGGCTTATCGTTCGGGTCGGACTTGAGGCCCTTGCTTGTGATCAGGTAAGCCGCAACCGGGCCGCCGATCAGGGAGCCCATGATGTTGCCGAGCGTACCGGCCGCAACACCGACCGTCGTTGCATCCGCCGCGCCCATCTTCTCGAAGATCGGGCCGAACGCGGAAGCCGTGCCGACGCCGCCGGACATCGAAGCCGAGGAGCACTGCAGTGCGAGCAGCGGATTCATGCCGATTGCATGTGCGAGCGCAACGCCGAGGATGTTCTGCAGCGTAATCAGCAGGCAAGCCGCAAACGCAATCATGATGCAGAGCTTGCCGCCCGCATTCTTCAGCATCTTCGCGCTGAAGCCGTAGCCAACGCAAAGAAAGAAGAGGTTCTGGCAAAGGTCCTTCATAATCTTTGCGTCAAAGGTGAATTCCATGATGCCCGCACCCTTGATGCCGGAAATGACCAGCGAGAAGATGAGACCCGAGACAACCGGTGCCGGGATCGCATACTTCTGCAGAGCCTTGGACTTCGACACAAGGAAGCGTCCGAAGAAGATAACCAGCGCCGCAAATCCGAGTGTCGTCAGATACTCGAACTGGAAGCTTGCAAGCTTACCCGCCTCTGCTGCGGCGTACTTGCCAAAGTAACCCATGAGTGTTTCCATAATTTTCCCCTTTCACGTTTGGAAACTGTATCGGTATAATTATAAATTTTCCATAAATTTTTGCAAGCTTTTTTTTACAAAAAACGAAAAGAGCGGATTTCCGTTTCCGGAAACCCGCTCTTTTCACGATTATCGTCCGAATGATTCTGTTTTTTTTATTGGAATTCGCGGTATTGATAGAGAATACCGGGTCTGCCGCCGGTCTGATAATCAATGGTGCTTGTGAGCTCGCCGCGCTCCACGAGGAAACTCACATAGCGGCGCACCGTGATGCGGGACAGACCGATCTGCGTCGCAATCGCCTCGCTCGTAAAGCGCTGTCCGAGGTGATTCCGAAGATATTCGCGCACCAGAGAAAGCGTCTGGCGGTTCATTCCCTTCGGCAGCGGCTCGGAATCCTGCAGTCGCTCGGCGGCGCCGCGCGAGAGCATGCGGTCAATCTCTTCCTGACGCATCCCCGTTCCGGCGTCCTGCAGCACTTCTCTTCTTCTGCGGAAGCGCTCCAGCCCCTCGCGGAAACGGTCGTACTCAAAGGGCTTTACGAGGTAATCACTGATGCCGCGGGACAAGAGCTCCTGCACAATCTCCACGCTGTTAGCCGAAGTCACCATGATGACCTCCGGGCGCATGCCGGTCTCGTGGAGCTTATCCAAGAACTCATCTCCGTTCATGCCGGGCGTGTAGTAGTCCAGCACGACGAGGTCAATTTCCTCGGTCTGAAAGAGTTCCAGTGCTTCCTCTCCGTTTTTACATACAGCGATGACCGTAAAGTCTGCGGTTCTCTCGACATAACTCCGGTCAATGGATGCTACCATCGGGTCATCTTCTACAATCAATACTCGATACATCACTCTACTCCTTTCCGACGCTCTGCGCTCTGTAAAGCGGTCAGGGTTATCGTAAAACAGCTGCCCTCACCGGGCTCTGTCTCGACAGAGACCTCACCGCCGTACTTGTCCGCCACCTGTTTGACCAGATAGAGACCCGTGCCGTGGTTCTTTCCCTTCGTGCTGACACCCCTGATAAAGATACGATCCAGCATTGCGGGGTCTATGCCCCTGCCGCTGTCCTCGCAACTTATCACATTGACCCCCGGCTTGGCAAAAACGCCGAGGTGAATCTCCCCGTTCTTTTCGCCGCTCTCCTTGAGTTCTTCGATGGCGTTTTCCAGCAAGTTTCCTATAACGGTCACATATTCGCCGGGTTCCATCAGAAGATCCCGCTCCATCAGACTGCTGCCGGGCTCGAGGCTCAGGCGTATGCCGCTCTCGGCCGCATGCATCATTTTGCCGATGACCAGCGCACAGACCTCCGACACGCGGAGTGCATTTGCCGTATCCCGGACAGACTGACTGGAGACAAGATTAGAGTTTATGATAAATTCCTTTGCCTTGTCAATTTCTCCCGACTGCAAATAGCCCAGAACGATGTGCAGCTTATTCAGAAACTCGTGGTTAAAGGCGCGCAGCGTATCCATCATATTGTGCGCGCCGGAGAGCTCGTCGGAGAGACGAAGTGCCTCCGTTCTGTCCTGCAGAATGAGGAGCACCCCGCCGGGCTGCTCGCCGCGCTCGGCCACCGGCATCTCATTGATCAGCAGGGTCTGGTCTCCGCTCACATACACCTGATTCATGACGGCAATGCCGTCCTCGAGAATCTGCTCGAAGTGCGTGTCCGGAAACACCTTCTTTAAGGATTTTCCGACCAGTGCGCCGTTTTGCCCCGCGAGCAAGAGCTCCGCCGGCTTGTTGGCAAACAGAATCTTTCCGTTCTGTCCGACCGAGACAATGCCCTCCGCGAGAGAATTGATGACCGCATCCTGTTTCACATAGAGACTCAGAAGTTCCACCGGCTCGTGGCCGAGGAGCATGTTCCGCTGGAACCGGAAAAAGGCGCCGGTCAGCAGAATGCTGAGCAACAACATTGCGAGAAACATCGCGATATAGACCAGCATAATCTGCTGACTTTGTCCCGTGATTTTTGAAACAGCAACCGAAACCATGACGAAACCTTCCGTCACGCCCTCTGCATTCCGAATCGCATGAAAGGCGCAGTGCAACAGGCCGTCCGTACCCTGGACGGTCGTGATGTACGGCGCCGCCCCCGTGAGGGCGCGCGTCTCGTCTCCGTCCACATACATATCGCCTGCCATATGACGACTAGTCTGATAAAAGCGCAAGCCGTTGCGATCTGCAATCAAAATGGAGTCGATGCCTGAGACAAACTCGGTAATCGCCTCAAGCTGTTCGGTCACCTCCGGGTCCGGATATCCCGCTTCGAGCATGTTGTGAACGCCCCGAAGCTCGGCGACATAGGTTGCCGTATCGGTAATCTTACGATCCAACGCCTTCCGCTCTCTGGCGATATCCATCGCAAGGGTAAATCCCAAACTGCAGAGAAGAATCACCGTGACCAAGACTGTCATGGTCAGATAGAGCCGGTGTTCCATGCCTCTTCTGCTACCCTTTTCTCTCATTCTGTTCCACCTTCGCACTATTTTGCTGCTCGTTTCTACGAATTCAGCTGGCAAGTCCCGAAGCCGGACGCAAGGCTTACAGGGTGCTATTTTGTCACAAAACACCAAGGACTGTCAAGTATGACTTCAAAATTTTCACTATTATTTGTTATTTTCCGACAGTTTAGGTATCTGTTTCGTATTTTGTTCGTACGGTTCCTTTTTAACACATTTAGCGCTTATTGGAAAGTATTTGCTGCTGTTTTCATCTCCCGCACATAGCGCGCAATATCCTCGTCGGCCTCGCGCCCTTTTTCCGCCATGATGCGGACAATCGCGGAGCCCACAATCACGCCGTCCGCGACTGCCGCCATGCGCTTGGCCTGTTCCGGTGTCGAAATGCCGAAGCCGATGGCAGCCGGAAGCGACGGGTTTGCCTGTCGCACCGATGTGAGCATGCCCGAGAGGTCTGTGTTAATCTCCTGCCGCACGCCGGTCACGCCGAGCGAAGAGACCACATAGAGGAAACCCTCGGCCGCAGCCGCAATCTCCCGAATGCGCGCCATCGAAGTCGGCGCAATCATCGAGATGAAGTCGATACCGACCGCCCGGAATGCGGGCGCAAACTCCTCCTTCTCCTCGAACGGCACATCGGGGAGGATGACGCCGTCAATGCCGACTTCCGCCGCGCACGCCGCGAAGCGCGCAATGCCGTAGGAAAAGACAACATTCGCATATGTCATGAAGACGAACGGCGTCGTGAGCTCTTCGCGGAGCTCCGCGACCATCCGAAAGACCGCATCGGTCGTGACGCCGCCCGAGAGCGCGCGAAGATTGGCTGCCTGAATCACAGGCCCCTCTGCCGTCGGATCGGAGAACGGGATACCGAGTTCCACGAGGTCCGCACCGGCCGCGACCGCCGCCCGCACATTCCGCTTGGTGCTCTCGAGATCCGGATCCCCGCAGGTGATAAAGGGAATAAACGCCTTGCCGTTTTGAAACGCCTGTCTGATGTTACTCATGGAGATCCTCCCCTCTGTAGCGCGCAATTGCCGCGACATCCTTGTCACCGCGCCCGGAGAGCGTGACGACAATCACCTTGTCTCTGTCCATGGTCGGCGCGAGTTTTCTCGCATAGGCTACCGCGTGGGCACTCTCAATCGCCGGAATAATGCCCTCGGTCCGCGCGAGATATTCAAACGCATCCACCGCCTCATCGTCCGTAACCGGCACATATTCCGCGCGGTGCAGATCGTGGAGGTAGGCGTGCTCCGGCCCGACACCCGGGTAGTCGAGTCCGGCCGAAATGGAGTAGACCGGCGCAATCTGACCGTACTTGTCCTGGCAGAAATAGGACTTCATGCCGTGGAAAATGCCGAGCGAACCCACATTGACGGTTGCTGCCGTCTCTCTCGTATGAATTCCTCTGCCCGCCGCCTCACAGCCGATGAGCCGCACGGACTTGTCGCCGATAAAGTGGTAGAAGGAGCCGATTGCATTGCTGCCGCCGCCCACACAGGCGATCACGACATCCGGGAGGCGCCCCTCTTTCCGCTGCATCTCTTCCTTAATCTCCTTCGAGATAATCGCCTGGAAGTCGCGCACCATGGTCGGGAACGGATGCGGTCCCATGCAGGAGCCGATGCAGTAATGCGTGTCCTCAATCCGCGCGGTCCACTCGCGCATCGCCTCGGAGACCGCGTCCTTTAAGGTTCTGGTTCCGGTCTTCACGGACACAACCTCGGCGCCGAGCAGACGCATGCGGTACACATTGAGTGCCTGGCGCACCGTGTCTTCTTCGCCCATGTAGACGACACACTCCATGTTTAAGAGCGCCGCGACCGTCGCGGTCGCGACACCGTGCTGGCCCGCGCCGGTCTCCGCAATCAGACGCTTCTTGCCCATATACTTGGCGAGCAGCGCCTGGCCGAGCGCATTGTTGATCTTGTGGGCGCCGGTGTGATTCAGGTCCTCGCGCTTGAAATAGATTTTTGCGCCGCCGAGGTCCTCGGTCATGTGCTTCGCATAGTAGAGACGGCTCGGCCGCCCCGCATACTCGTTCAGGAGCTCCGTGAGCTCTGCGTTGAACTTGGGGTCGTCTTTGTAGCGCTTGTAAGCTTCTTCGAGCTCAATCACCGCATTCATCAGGGTTTCCGGGATATACTGTCCGCCGTGGACGCCAAAGCGCCCGTCTCTCTCTGTTTCCTGTGCCATGGTTTTACCTCTCTGTCTCCGAATCCGCTCTGCGGACAGCTTCCGCAAAAGCTCTCATCTTCTCCGGGTCTTTTTGCCCGTCTGTCTCGAGTGCCGAACTCACATCGACCCCGCGCGGCGAAAGTGTTTTGATGGCTTCGCCGACATTTTCTATATCCAAGCCGCCCGCCAGCATATAGGGGCGTGAAAAATCTCTGAGCCACTCCCAGGCGAAGGTCTTACCGCTCCCTTTGCCGCTGTCGAGGAGAATGCCGTCGGCCCCGGTCGCTTCCGCCGCCGTCAGCACCGCGGGCGCCGTAATCTGAAAGGCGCGCCAGACCGTTTTTCCCGTGCGCCGCCGTATCTCTTCGACCGTCGTCTCCGACTCACTGCCATGCAGCTGTATCACATCGAGCGGCACCCTTGCCGCGAGCTCCGCAATGTATGCCGGATCCTGGTCCGCAAAGACGCCGACCGCAAGGATATGCGGATCCGCCTTTGCAAGGAGCTCTCTCGCAAGCTCCGGACTCACGGCGCGTCTTGCGCCCGCTGCGAACACAAAGCCGATGTAGTCCGGCAGGCAGGCATTTGCCGCGAGGACATCCGCCTCCCGCCGCATCCCGCAGAATTTCAGTTCTGTCGCCATCTCAGGCCTCCTCATAGCCTTTCCGGAGTGCCTTCAGTAGTTCCGCCTGATTCTCCGCGCGCATCAGCGCCTCGCCGACCAGAATGCCGTCCGCGCCGACTGTCCGGAGCGCCCGCGTGTCAGCGGGTGTCCGCACGCCGCTCTCTGCGATAAAAATGCAGTTGTCCGGCGCCGCCGCGCGGAGGCGGAGGCTGTTTTCCATATTGACCGAAAAGGTCTTTAAGTCGCGATTGTTGACGCCGATTACGCGCGCCCCGACTTCTGCCGCTCTTCCTACTTCCTCCTCATCGTGCGCTTCGACGAGCGCCGAGAGTCCTAATTCTTCCGCGATGTCGAGATACTCTTCGAGTTCCGAGCGTCCGAGCAGGGCGCAAATGAGGAGCACCGCCGCGGCACCGAGTTCGCGCGCCTCGTAGATGAGATAAGGATCCACCGTGAAATCCTTCCGGATACAGGGAAGCGAAACCGCTGCCGCAATCTCGCGGAGATAGCGGTCATCCCCGAGAAACCACTTCGGCTCGGTCAGCACCGAGATACAGGATGCCCCGGCCGCCTCATAGGCCTTTGCGATTTCGAGATAGGGAAAATGCTCGGCAATCACGCCCTTCGAGGGCGAGGCCTTCTTGACCTCGGCAATCACCGAGAGTCCCGGTTCCCGGAGCGCTGCTTCAAAGGGAAAACCGCTAAGCGCTTCTCTTTCTTCCAGCTGCCGCTTCAATTCCGCGAGCGGCAGCTTTCTCTTCTTCTCTTCGACGCGCTCCCGCGCATGTGCCGCGAGTGCATCCAGAACGGTACCCGTCATTTTGCCGCCTCATTCGAGAGACGGATATACTTCTCATAGGTCTCAAGCACCTTGCCCTCATCAATCAGACGCCCGGCAAGCTGTACGCCCTCTTTGAGGCTCTCGGCCTTGCCGCCGATGTAGAGCGCCGCGCCCGCATTTAAGAGCACTGCCGTGCGGCGCGTGCCGCGTTCCTCACCCGAGAGAATTTCCCGCGCAATCCGCACATTCTCCGCCGGGTTGCCGCCGACCAGCTCTTCTTTTTTGCCGCGCTGCAGCCCGAAATCCTCGGGCTTAATGATAGCTGAGTGAAAGCTGCCGTCACGGAGTTCGCAGACCGTGCTCGCCGCGCTCGCCGAAATCTCGTCCATCTTGTCCTGACCGTAGACCACGAGCGCTCTCTCGACGCCGAGGCGCTTCAAGACATTGGCGAGCGGCCACACAAGGTACTCGTCGTAGACACCGAGCACAAAATACCGCGGGGACGCCGGATTCGTGAGCGGCCCGAGGATATTAAAGACCGTTCGGAAGCCGAGCTCGCGGCGGATTGCGCCGACATACTTCATCGAAGCGTGGTAGTGCTGCGCAAAGAGGAAGCAGATATTGATCTCATCGAGCAGCTTCTTGCAGAGTTCCGGATCCTGGTTGATGTTGATGCCGGAGGCCTCGAGAAAGTCCGCCGAGCCGCAGTCGGAGGACGCCGCGCGGTTGCCGTGCTTTGCGACCTTGATGCCGGCTGCTGCCGCGACCAGCGCGGAAATCGAAGAGATATTAAAGGTCTTGGCGCCGTCGCCGCCTGTGCCGACAATTTCCAAAGTAGGCTTATCGTACGCCACCTTCATTGCATGGGCGCGCATTGCAGCCGCGCAGCCGGAAATCTCATCCGTCGTCTCTGCCTTTGCGCTCTTTGTGGACATGGCTGCCAAAAAGGCCGCGTTCTGCACCTGCGAGCTCTCGCCGCTCATGACCTCGTTCATCACCGCATAGGCTTCGTCGTAGCTCAGATCTTCTTTGTTGACAATTTTGATAATCGCTTCCTTAATCATCGTCTGGGTTCTCCTTTTGCTGTTTTGCTTATGCGAGGATTCTTGCCGCCCGCAGGAAATTTTTGACCATCGTCGTACCCGTCGGCGTGAGAATCGATTCCGGGTGAAACTGCACGCCGTAGACCGGGTAATTCTTGTGTTCAATCGCCATGATTTCGCCGTCTGCCGTCCGTGCCGTCACGCGGAGCACGGACGGCAGCGTCTCCTCGACGGCGGCGAGGCTGTGATAGCGCGCTACCTCGACCTGCTCCGGCAGTCCCCGGAACAAGACACTGTTGGTGTCCAGCACGGTTTTCGACTGCTTGCCGTGCATCAGCTGCTTCGCATAGCCGACTTTGCCGCCGTAGGCGAGGCACATTGCCTGTTCACCGAGGCACACGCCGAGCAGCGGAATCTTTTTGCCGAGTTTCTGTATCACTTCGACTGTGACACCGGCGTCCTCCGGACGGCCGGGCCCCGGCGAGAGAATAATCGCCTCCGGCTGTTTTGCCGCGATTTCTTCGACGGTCAGCGCATCGTTCCGAATGACTTCCATTTCCCCGGTGAGGCTCCCGATTAACTGGTACAGGTTATAGGAAAAGCTGTCATAGTTGTCAATCAAAAGTATCATCTGCCGCCTCCTCAAGGGCTCTCAGCACGGCCGCCGCCTTATTGCGGCACTCCGCATATTCCTTCTCCGGCACCGAATCTGCGACCAGACCCGCGCCGCTTCTCACATAGACCTTGTCCTTCATCCGATAGGCGAGGCGTATGCCGATGCAGGTGTCCAGGTTTCCGTTGAAATCGATATAGCCGATTGCGCCGCCGTAAATGCCGCGCTTCTCCTTCTCCATCTCTGCGATCAGCTCCATCGCGCGATACTTCGGCGCACCGGAGAGCGTCCCCGCCGGGAGCACCGCATCGATTGCATCGAGCGCATCGCAGTCCTCGCGGATTTCACCGCGGACCGCCGAACCGATGTGCATGACATGCGAGAAACGGAGCACTTCCCGAAGCCGCTCAACCGTGACCGTCCCGAAGCGGCTTATTTTTCCGAGGTCGTTTCTGCCGAGATCCACGAGCATATTGTGCTCGGAGAGTTCCTTTTCGTCCGCGAGCAGCTCTTGCTCGAGGGCCGCATCCTCCGCCGCGCTCTTGCCGCGCGGTCTCGTGCCCGCAAGCGGGAAGGTGTGCAGTTCGCCGTCTTCCAGTTTGACCAGCGTTTCCGGCGAAGCGCCCGCAACCTCTAAGGTCGGGCTCGACAGGAAGAAGAGATAGGGCGAGGGATTCAGGGTCCGGAGCGCCCGGTAGGTATTGAATAACGAACCCGAAAAGTTCGCTTCGAGTCGATTACTCAGCACCAGCTGGAAAATGTCACCCTCGCAGATATGATGTCGCGTCTTCTCGACCAGCGCCGCATATTCTTCCGCCGTGAACTGCGGGCGGAAGTCCGAGGTGACATGTCCGCCCGTCTTCTCGACCGGCGGTTCGCTCTGCAAAAGGTTCCGCATCTCCCGCAAGGTCTCGAGCGCCGCCGCATAGTTTTCTTCTAACTTATCGAGCGCCACATTGACAATCAGGATGATTTTCTGCCGGTGGTGGTCAAAGGCGATGATTTTCGTAAAGAGCATGAGGTCCACATCCTGAAAGCCCTCGCGGTCCCCGTCCGCGAGCCGCAAGGTCGGCTCCGCGTATTTCACATAATCGTAAGCAAAGTAGCCGACCAGGCCGCCGGTAAAGGGAGGGAGTTCCGGAATGCGCGGCGCGCGGTACTGATCGAGTAGCGCCCGTATTTCGTTCTTCGGGTGCGCCGTGCGGTGTTTCTCTTCTCTGATTTCAATCTCGCCGTCGAGGCAGCGGATTGTGAGGCCCGGATCGTAGCCGAGAAAGCTGTAGCGCCCCCAGCGCTCCTTATCCTCCGCCGACTCAAAGAGAAAACAGTGGGAACTCTGTCCGCGCAGTATCCGCAGCACCTCGACCGGGGTTCTTAGATCGGCGTAGAGCTCCGTCGCGAGCGCCGCCATCCTGTACTGTCCGCTGTCCCGGTATTCTTTCAGCGTCTCCAGACTCGGAAATGTTTTCATGCTTTGCCTCCTTCTTGGTCCGCGCTGTCCGCCGGCACAAAAAAATCCCCGGCAGACATGCGTCAACATGCTGCCAGGGACGAAATCATAAACTCCGCGGTGCCACCCTGTTTTATGGTAAAACCATACCCTTGTCGGGATACCAACATATCCCCGGCAACTGACGTATGCCCTCACGTCGCAGAATACTTGCCCCATGGCTTTCCCTGCGCCCTCAGCGGTCCATTTGACGACTTGTTTTTCATCTGCATCTCAGCATCGCAGACTCTCTGTAGAAGCATCATCGCCGTTATCTCCGCATCAACGGTTTGTAACTTGATTTTCCGCTATTCTAGTCGAATGTTGTGCGGCTGTCAAGCCGGATTTTCCGTGATAATCCGGTTCAACTCCCGTTTGACCTTAAACGTGTTCAGCCCGTGTACGCGGCAAGCCTCGGCGAGCGTCTCCGCACCGGCTGCTGCGCAACCGAAACAATGCATACCGAGACTCGACAAAAAGTCCTGGGTCTCCGGATACATATTCGCAATTTCTCCGATCAGATCTTCGCTGCCGACCGGTCCCTCTTCGTACTCGAAATCTTCCATATCTCTGTTCCTCTCCGCCGCAGACCTGCCGCGGCTTTTTTCAAAGTATACCCGTAAGGTCATCAAAAGTAAACGCGCAATTCGTCTTTTGCTTGACGACTTTCCCGGTATTAGTGCATAATAACATATCATTAGAAGCAGCTAATAGCAAAGCACAACAAAGGGGGATTTTTCTCATGAGAAAACAGCTTTATCGCGTTCTTCCGGCACTCGCGGCGGCAGCGCTCCTCGCAGCCTGCGGCGGCAAGACGGGTGCGACAACGGCGGCAAGCGCAGACAGCAGCGCAGCTTCGAGCGCAGCGGCAGGTACCGAGGCGGCGGCCGAGGTTCCGGCACTTTCGTCCGACGAATATGTCTTCGTCAAAATGAACGTGCCCTACGCGGACTACTACTACGGCGAGCTGAAAGACATTCAACCGGAGGCGTACGCGAAGGACGCCAAGGCGCAGCTTGACAAGGCGGATGCCGTCGAGGCGGCAGGCTTCCGGAAAGAAGGCGAGTACGACGCGGTCACCTCTCCGACCGTGGGCAAGTACAAGAAATATAAGGGTGCCTTTGCCGAGGAGCAGGGCGAGACCTCTGTCTACAACGGTGTCGCGGACGTCAATGTCGCCATCGCAAAGCCCCTCTACGAGGACGCCAAGAAGGCGATTGCGGAAAAGAAGGAGGCCAAGAACCCGATTCTGACTCTTGTCGGCAATGTGACCGGCGAGGAGAGCGCACAGCCTGCGGAGTACAAGGTTCTGAATTCCGACGGCACGCTCTCGAAGACCTTCGGCAAGGTCACGAAGGCGGCGGATGTCAAGGCTTCGATCACAACCACCTCGAACTACGGCAACTACGAGCTCGACTTAAAGGGTGTCGATGTCGATCCGGACACGCTGCAGGGCGCTGTGCTCGAGACCTCGGACGGCGCAAAATACGGCTTAAAGCACCTCGATAACCTCTGGTTAAAGCCGGAAGAAATTGCCTTCTCCGCGGCAGCCTTCGAGGACAAGGCGCACAAGGCGGCCAAGCAGTATGCGCGTTTCGCCGACATCGGCGGCAAGACCATCAAGAAGGTCACTTATCTCGTGAAGGACGGCGACGATGTCGAGGTCGACACGGATCTCTTCGTGAAGAACCTCGCTCCGGCCGACTACAAGGTCACCGGCGATGAGAAAGTCACCTACACAGCCGACGGCAGCAAGATTCACTACACGCTCAGCACCGGTTCCGACGAGTACAAGCTCTCCCGCGTGATTTACCGCCGTGCGGATTCCGATGTCAAGGTTGACACCGCAACCGCAGGCGTCCTCACGCTTCCGAAGGAGGCAAAGCCGGGCACCTATCAGTTTGTCTTCTCGAATGACAAGCTCTCGGATGTCTCGTTCAGCTGCACGGTGGATTCGGGCCTCACGGCAGATGACTTCAGCTTTGCGGACAACAAGCTCTCGCTGAAAGAGAACGCACAGGGCCTCACCGTCGCGGACTACCTGAATACCACTTCCGCGGCAAAGGTCGGCGAGACCGAGTATAAGGGCGGCAGAGCGAGAAAGTTCGGCGCAACCGCGTTCAACGAGGACGGCAGCGTGAAGCTCGACGCGACGACCGCAGGTGAGAACGGCGATGTCAAGATCTTTGACGGCGCTTCCTCCTACCCGGTCACGCTCTCCGCAGACGGCTATCCGGATCTCAGCTTCACCGTGGAGGCAAAATGAGTTTAGTGCTTTGTCTGGCCGTCACCGGTCTCTGCTTCTCCCTTCTGGAGAAGCAGATCCGGCGCCGGCCGGTTTTTTTCTATCTGTTTTTTGTGTTGCTCTCGCTCCTCAGCATCTTTTTGCCGAAACAGCTGACCATACCGCCGCTTGCCTACCTGGTCAACCGCCTGTTGCGGCGCGGCGTACTCGCGGGGGCGCTGTTCCTCTGGGTCATGTATGCGATTGTGCTGCCGCAAAAGAGCCGTCTGCAGCGCGTCATGATGAGCCTCCGCGCGCAGATTGCGATTGCGGCCTCGATTCTGACCCTCTCGCACAACATTGCCTACGGACAACACTACTTTGTCCTGCTCTTTACAAACGCAGGCAAGTTAAAAAGCTATGAGCTGATTGCGGCCTGTTTCTCGCTCGCAATGATACTCCTCCTTCTGCCGCTCACCGTCACCTCGTTTCAGGTCGTGCGGCGGAAGATGAACGCCAAACGCTGGAAACAGCTGCAGCGGCTCTCCTACCTCTTTTACGGACTGCTCTACCTGCACATCTGCCTCATCTACACCGGCGGTCTTCGCAAGGGAAAGGGCGAGTATCTCGTGCAGTTTGCGCTCTACACGCTGCTCTACGGGATTTATCTCATGCTCCGGCTCACAAAGGCCTTTCTCAAAAAACCGCTGCCGACCGCACCGGACTACGCGGTAAAACGCGCGGCGAGACGGCGCAAAGTGATCTGCCTGCACGGCGGTATCAGCCTTCTGATGTTCCTCGTGCTTCTCTTTGCCTTCCGCACGACACAGACGGAAAGCACTTCCGCTGCCGAAAGCGTGAACGGCGATTCCGCCGCTTCCGCGTCGGCAAGCAAAGCCGAAGACACAGGCACGGCGACCGCAGGCGGCAGCGGCATTGCCGCCGCTGTCCCGGACGGCGCGTACGAGGGCAAAGGCGTCGGCTACAACGGCAATATCAAAGTAAAGGTCACGGTCGCCGGCGGCAAAATTACCGCCATTGAAATTCTGAAGACGGATGACGACGAAGAGTACTTCTACGACGCGAAAAAGAAGGTCATTCAGGAAATTCTGGACCGGCAGACCGCCGAGGTCGACGCCGCAAGCGGTGCGACTTCGAGCTCCGACGGCATCATGAAGGCCGTCAAGAATGCGCTGCAACCGTGACGAACTTTCATGTTCGGAACGCAAAAGAGGACAGGAAATCGTTCCTGTCCTCTTTTCGTACATTCCGTTCTTTCTCACCGTTTTCCGTTTCCGCTTATTTGGACGTGCAGTTGCAGACGCGAATCTTGAATCTCGTCTCGTAGCGCGCGAGCGGCAGCGCATACTTCTGACCGTCGAGCTCCGCCGTGCAGGTGTCCTTGCCCTCATCGAGCACCAGCTCCGCAAAGGCGCGGTAGGTGCCGGGATCCTTCGGCGCTTCGCAGAGTTCCGCACCGCGCTCTCCGTTCTCCTCCGTGAAGTAGCGAATCCGATACGGCACGGCGACTTCTCTGCCGTTCACATAGGTGTGGAAGTGCGGCGTCAGGTCGACCGGCTCGCCGACGGCCGGGAAATCCTCCTTGTAAGCTTGACTCAGCACCGGTGCGTAGTCGTACTCCTCCCACTCGCGGTAGAGCGCCGATAAGAATTCCCGCCGCTGCACGGCTCTCTCCTCCTCCGTCACGGCGCGCACGCCCTCTGGCTTGCCGGACAGATAGTTTAAAAGCTCCATCGCCGCAAAGCGCATGCCCTTCTCATCGGTCGGCGCATAGACAATAAAGCGCTTGTTTGTGACCGTGGTGCCGGTCACATCGTAGACCCCGTTCACGAGCACAATGACCGCCTTATAGAACGAGGTCACGCCGTTGTTTGCCATATACATCGCGGCGCGGGTACCCGCCTCGGTCTGCACCAGCTTGTCCTCATCGCTGCGGCTCACATGATAATAGGTGTTGCTCGGCTCCTTGCCGATGTGTGTGCCCTCGGAGACCGCCTGCACCGTGTAGTAGTTAAAGTACAGATCCGCCTCCTTGTAGAGCGGCAGCGCGCGGAAGTATTCGACAAAGCGTCTCGCATCTTCCTCAAATTTGTCCAGTTCCTCCGCGCGGTAGCCCTCTCCCGTGAAGACGATGGTCTGGTTGTTGTAATAGGGCTGTGCGCCCGGATACTCGAGCGTGTTGTGGTCGGCAATGCAACTCGTGTGCAGCGAAATCTCAAATTCCCGACTCTTCCGGCTCACCAGGCGTCCGCTGCCTTTCTCCGTCGCCGTGACGGTCAGGGTATAGCGGCCCGGCAGCACCGGCGGCTCCTCGCTCTCGTAGAGATGCGTGATTTCCGCCGCATAGGGCATGGTGCCGCGGTAAGAATAGTGAAGGTCCGAGGGCGGCGCGTCGTGAAGCGTCGCCTTCACCACAATCGGCTTGCCGTCGCAGACTTTGTTCTCGACCGTGAGGTCAATGAGATCCGGCGGCTCGATTTCAAAGCTCGTCTCCAGCACAGCGTCACCGTAGACCGCATCGTGAGAAAGCTCTGCGCGCAGGCGGTAAGAGCCCGCAGTGTTCGGCTGCGCCGGGAGCGGCTTGCCGTCCGCATCGAAGAAACGTAAGGTCAGGCGGTCGCCGAGCTCGGTGCCGGTCTCCTTCTTCTCGCATCTCCGGACAATGACATACTGCCTCAAATCGAGCGGCTCTGCGCCCTCCCGCAGGGTGTCGGCGTACTGCTGCCAGAAAAGTTTCGTCACATTCGCATGGGCCGCAAACTGGTCGCGGAGTGCCTCCTTGCAGACCTCGCAGAAGGGGAACTGCCTGCCTAAATAGCGCATCTTGCAGTTCTGGTGCGGCTTATACCAGCCGTCGCCGCCGTTATCGTATTCGTAGACACCGATGCCGTTCTTTCCGATAAAGCGGCTCCAGCGCACCTTCTTCGGGTCCGACTCCGCCGACATGTTGACATACTCGCCGGCATAACTGTTGCCGGCAAAGTACTCGTCGGAAAGGATGCCGATGGTATGGCCGAGCTCATGGAGGAGCATCTCGAGCGACTCGTCGTTCCGGGAGACAATACTGATCTCGCCGCCCGAACCGCCGTAGACCTCGGAGTTCACCATGAGAATCGCGTAGTCCGTCGCCGGGAGCTTCTCTCGATAAATTTGACGAATCTTCTCCTGATCCTCCTCTTTGCACTCTACCAAGCGCTGCATGCCGAGGGTCCAGAAGGAAGCGTGGAAGGCGCTGTCACGGGTGTCCGCATCTGCCTCTGCCTGCGTCCGCGCATGGTCCGCGCGCACGCCGCTCTCATTCGAGTAGACGCCGATCGCATAGATTTTCACCGCGTCCGCATACTCATCCCAGGGGGAAGTTGCCATCATGTACTTCGCCATGCGCTTCGCCTCGGCGAAGAAAAGTTCCTGTTGACTCTCTGTAAATCCATCTCCAAAAAAGGTGAGAAGCAGCGCGTCCTTGTCGTTCAGCTCCGGCTGTCCGTACACCAGACGCGGTTCTCCGTTCAGAATTACCTGCCCAGCTTGATTCATAGAATGCCTCCTTTCGGTGGATGAGACGACGAATGAAAAAGTGCAGGGAATATGCCCTGCACTTTTTTAGATCCCGCAAAAGTGCTCCAATGTCAACGCATTGTCAAAAGCGCTTTTCGCTTACATCTTCGTAAACTTGCCTCTCAGATACTCGAGATAGTACTTCGTGTTGACATCCTCGCCGGTCGCCTTGATGATGGTCTCTCTCGTCGTATAGGTCTGGCCGTAGCTGTGGATGTGCTCCGCAAGCCAGCTGTTGATGTCGGAGATATCGCCCTTTGCGAGCTTCTTCCATGCATCCGGATGCGCTTTCAGAATGCTGTTGCGATACTGGCAGGAGTAGACAAGTCCCAGCGCATAGCCCTGGAAATAGCCGATGAAGCCCGTGCTCCAGTGAACATCCTGCAGAATGCCCTCGGAAGCGCTCTTCGGGGTCACGCCGAGGTACTCCTGATAGCGCGTGTTCCACGCCTCTTCCATATCGTCAATCGTGAGCTTGCCCGAGAAGTAGTCTCTCTCCATCTCATAGCGGAGAATCAGGTGTAACGGCACCGTGAGCTCGTCCGCCTGCATTCTGGACCAGCCCGGGTTCGGCTTGTTCAGTGCTCTGACAACCGTCTCGACCGGGATGTCGCGGAACTTCGGCACTTCCTTCTGGATTTCCGGATAGAAAGCGGTCCAGAACTCGAGTGAGCGGCCGACCTGATCCTCGTAGAACTTAGACTGGGACTCGTGCATGCTGCCGTCGATGCCGCCCCAGAGGCCCGCATCCACGACTTCCTGGGAGGAGCCGTAGTTGTAGATGCCGTGTCCGGTCTCGTGTGCCGCGCCGAGCAGGGTGTAGAACAGGTTTCTCGAGTAGTTGGTCGAAGGACGGGAATCTCTCGGGCCTGCGCAGACGCAGCTCGGATGCTCCTCTTCGTAGAGAATGCCCTGGTTCCAGTTGAAACCGTAGTAGTCCATGAGCTTTCTGACAATCTTCTCCTTCGTCGCTCTGTCGACATCGCAGTCGATGACGGAGGTGTCAATGCTGTCTCTGTAGCTCTCGGTCTTCTTCAGGAGCGAAACAATCTCGGGCTTCACTTCGCCGAAAATCTTGTCGATCTCATCGAGTCTCCAGTCCGGATCCCAGCAGTTCACGAGAACCTGGAACACCGACTCGTTCGGGTTAATCGCCTCTGCGACGCGCTTCTGTACCTCAAGCTGCTTCTGCAGATAGGGCTTGAAGCTCTGGAAGTCGTTGTTCTTCTTGCACTCGTGCCAAGCCTTTCTGCCGTCGTTGTTAATGCGGCCCAGCTCCTCGCCGAGCTCCAGCGGAATCAGCGTTGCGTTCTTGTAGCGGTCACTCAGGTAGCGCACCATGCCGCGGTCAATGTCGCTCTTATACTGGCTCTTATCGAAATCAGCGAAGTCTGCGACCAGCTGCTTCACTTCGTCGTTCTCGACCAGCTGCTGGCTGAGCTCGCTCAGATACATCTCAACATTGGTAGTCTGGTCGAAACCGGCCTCGGGACCTGCGTGCCACTGATCGCAGAACATGATGTTGTTCGCGGTCTCCAGCATGCGGAGTCTCACCATGATTTCGCGGATTCTCTTGATATTCGCATCGTAATTCATTGCTTTTTCCTCCTGTTGTGACTGTTGTATTCAGGATCAGCGTCTTCCGCTGAGGCTTACCGAAGTGAATCAAAACTGTCTCACTGCTTCTCCCGGAAACCCATGCCGATTGCAAGCTTCTTCGAGAGCCGGTAGTAGACGAGCACTGCCATCATGCCATCGTTCGCAATTGCGTTGGTCATGTAGCGGAAACTCGGACACCGATACCCCTCGGACGGCCGAGAAAACTTCGCTCCGCCCGGATTTTTGCCATCGCCTCCTGTTTCTGCGATTCTTCCATAAATCCTCTCCCAAAGGGTCTTATTTTTGCATAAAATGAATGCTGTAAGCACCTTTTTCGTCTATTATTCTAGCATAACAGCCAAGCAAATTCCACCCCGCCCCCTCTCAGCAGTCATTTCTTTTCGATATAACGGCGGCGCACCCTGCCATACAGGGTGCGCCGTCATACTCATTCGCTCGCCGTTTCCGCGCCGAGTCCCATGCCTCTTGCGAGCCGTCGGCTGAAGAGCAACACAAGCAGGCCAACCGCGACGACCGGAATGCCCATGCTCACAAAGTACGGAATCTCCGATCCTTCCTTGTAGAAGTTCGCGACCAGCGCGCAGAGACTTGCGCCGGTCGACTGACCCATGAACCAAATCGTCATCATCTGCGTCGAGAACGCGAGCGGCGCCACCGCGGTTGCCGCCGAAGTACCCGCCGGATAGCAGATGGCCTCACCGACCGTCATCACAACATAGAAGCCGACCAGCCAGAGCGGACTTGCCTTCATGCCCGGCGCATAAATCCGGAAAGGCGCAATCATGATCAGAATCGCAAGGCCGTAGCAGATGGTGCCGATGCCCATTTTGGCCGGTGTCGAGGGCTGTTTCTTGCCGAGCGCCGCCCAGAGCGTTGCCATGACCGTGCCGAGAATCACGGAGCAGACCGCCTGCAAGGTCTGGAAGGCCGCCGGGGTAATTTGGACACCGAAGAGATTCAGGTCAACCGAGGTCTCCGCGTAAATCGAGAGTATGGTCTGACCCTGGTAGCTGATGAGCAGCGTGAAGCAGTAAGCAATGAACATCGGGAGGAGGAAGAGAATATGCTGCTTCTCATCCGGTCTGGTCTTGGGGCTCGTGATCACATAAATGAAATAGACCACGGGCAGGAAGAGCGCAACCGAACTCACACTGTTCGCAAAGCGCGTAATGGTAAGGATTCCGCTGCTGAACAAGAGATAGAGCGTCACCGCCGTAATCACAACGCCGGCAATCAGAATGTAGATGGCACGCTTTCTCGCCGCTTCCGGCATCGGGTCGTCCGGCTCCTCGCCTATGGTGCCGAATACCCTGCGCTCCATGATGAGGTAAAAGGCGGAACCCACAATCGCCGCAGCTGCCGAGAGCGCAAACGCCGCGTGGTAGCCGAACATCAGAGCTACGGTTCCGCTGATACTCGGAATCGCCGCACCGATGTTCGAGATGACATAGACATACGAGAAAGCACCGTCGCGGCGCTCATCTCCCTTTGCATAGAGCTTGCCGGTCAGCGCCGTCATCGCCTGTCCCGCGACCATACTGCCAATCAGATGGATGCCCATCGCCGCCGCATACCCGATCAGGCCGGAGCCCGGAATCGCGAGAATAATGTAGGGAAGAGGGCCTATCGTGACGACGATGCGCAGGGACTTTCGAACGCCGAAGACACGGTCGGACATGTAGCTTCCGACCACGCCGCAGACGACAATCAACGCAAAATAGAGAGACAGAAGCTGCGCTGCCTCCGTCTTTTCGAGACCGAGGCCGCCCTTCGAGACCTCTGTGTAGAGGTAGTAAATCAGAACCGCCGTAAAACCGTAATACGCAAACGAACTGCACAGATTCTTGACACAGACCGTCAATAAGCCTTTCGGGTGCCCGAGAAAACTCTTGTCGCGGTAGAGCGCCTCATTCGGATCGCTGCCGCTGTTCATCGTGCCGCTTCCCATGATTTCTCCTCCTGTATTCTGTTGTTTTCTGCTGTTTTCCGTCAGCCTTCTGACAGAAAAAGGCGGCAATGCCAGCCGCCTTTTCCGATACTTTTCACTGTCGCTCTCTCCGGTTTGTTATCGCAAATTCCGATAACACACGGTTTGTTTCATTTTTGTTATGCCGCCTCGGCCTCTCCGCCTTCCGAGAGTCCCATGCCCTTTGCGAGACGCTTCTCAAAGAACAGGAGGATAAGGCCGGCAAGCGCCGTGCTGAGGCCGATGCCGAGGAAGTAAACGCCCTCCGAACCCTCGTGGTAGAAGTTCGAAACCAGGTTCGCGAGGTTTGCGCCCGCGGTGACCGAGAAGCCCCAGATGGTCATCATCTGCGTGGAGAACGCCGCCGGTGCGAGCTGGGAAGCTGCGGAAGTTCCCGCCGGATACGAAACCGCCTCACCGATGATCATGACAAAGTAGAAGGCGATCATCCAGAAGGGGCTCACCTTGACGCCCGGTGCATAAATCTGGAAGGGAATCACCATGATGAGGGCACCGAGACCGTAGCACATGGTTCCGAAGCCTGCCTTCCACGGGGTGGAGGGCTGTCTTCTGCCGAGCTTGCTCCAGAGACCGGTGCAGATGATGCCGATCACAATAGCCATAATCGCCTGAATCGTCATGAAGACGCTCGGCGGTGCCTGGAAACCGAAGAAATTCAGATTGACCGAGGTCTCCGCATAGATTGCGAGTATGGTTGCGGACTGATACCAGACCATCATCGAGAACGCGCCCGTGATGAACATCGGAATCAGATAGGGCAGGCGCTTCCGCTCGCTGTTGCTGGTCTTCTTACTTCTCAGCATGTAAACAAAGTAGATTGCCGGCAGGCAAAGGGTCACAACGCTGACAATGTTCGAGAAGCTCGAAATGGTCAGAATGTCATTCGTGAACAGGAGGAAGAGCAGACCGCCGAAGGCCAGAACGCCGAGCACAAGGCAGGTAATCGCCTTCTTCTTCTGTGCCGGGGGCAGCGGGTCGTCCGGCTCCATGCCGATGGGGCCGAAAGCACGCTTCTCGAGCGCCAGGTAGACCGCGCTTCCCAGGGCACCGACAATGCCGAGGATGAAGAAGGTCTTCTGATAGCCGACCACCAGGGCAATGGAACCGATGACCACCGGGAACATAGCGCCGATGTTCGAGAGCACATACTGAATCGAGAACGCACCGTCTCGCCTCTTATCTCCCTGGGCATAGAGCTTGCCGAGCAGCGAGTACATGGAGCTGCCGGCGACCATGCTGTTCAGATAGCCGATGCAGCAGTAGAGAACCACGCCGACAATGCCGAGCCTCGGGATTGCGAGCGAAAAATAGAAGAACGGTCCGGTGATGGTACAAAAACGATAGGCCCTTCGATTTCCGAAGACGCGGTCCGCCATGAAGGAACCGACAATCGAGAAGATGGAGGCCAGTGCCGCATCCAGGGTGATAATCTGCGATGCCTGCACCTTCGTGAGTCCGACACCTGCCGGTGCCGCCGCATAGAGGTAATAAATAAAGATGGCTGTCATACCGTAGCCGGTAATCTGGCCCATCATAAACTTGAAGTTCATGACGCCGACGCCAAAGGGATGGCCGATGAAACAGGTTTCATTTTGCAGCTTCTTGATTTGTTCCTGCCGCTCTCTCTCCTTTTCATCGAGCACTGCTGTTGCAACTGCTTCCATAACAAGAACCTCCTATCGAAATGAAAAAGTTACTTCAACAAGCGAATAAGAAACAGACCTCCTTTCCCATCCGATTTTCATCAGCGAAATTGCCGTTGATCTCTTTTTTGGTTCCATGCAACTGGTAATAATTACCTCTCTCTACCCATATTGTAGCACTCTATTGTTTAAAATCAAGGATATTTATCTTATATCTCCCCATATATTTGTCTATAAAATAACAATTCTAAAAAAAGAATAACCCCATACCGTCATTTCGACGATATGGGGTAGATAAGGCTTATGCCGCTTCCGGATTCTCGTTGAGACCCATGCCCTTCGCAAAGCGCTTGGAGAAGATGACCAGAACGAGGCCGACCAGGAGGGTGCTGCCGCCGATGCCGAGGAAGTAGAGGCTCTCCGAACCCTCGTGATAGAAGTTCGAAGCCAAGGTCGAGAGATTTGCTCCCGCTGTGCCGGAGAAGCCCCAGACCGTCATCATCTGCGTCGAGAACGCGACCGGCGCGAGCGCCGAAGCTGCCGCGTTGCCCGACGGATACGAAATCGCCTCACCGATGATTACGATGAGATAAAAACCGACCAGCCAGAACGGATTTACCTTGACGCCGGGCGCATAGAGCTGGAAGGGAAGTATCATGAGCAGCGGACCGAGGCCGTAGCACATGGTTCCGAAGCCCATCTTCCAGGCAGCCGAGGGCTGGTGTCTGCCCATCTTGCTCCAGATACCTGCGCAGAGCGTACCGATTGCAATGGCAAAGATGGCCTGCAGGGTCATGTAGATACTCGGGGCCACGCGATGTCCGAAGAACACCAGATTCACGCTGGTCTCCGCATAAATCGAAAGTATCGTGGTCGCCTGATACCAGACCATCATGGCGAACGCACTCGAGATGTACATGGGAATCAGATAGGGCAGACGCTTTCTCTCCGTATCGCTCGTCTTTTTGCTTCTCAGGATATAGACAAAGTAGATGACCGGAAGAATGAGCGTAAACACGCTTACGATGTTTGCAAAGCTCGTAATTGTGAGGAGCTTGAAGTCAAAGAGCAGGAAGAGAATGCCGCCGAACGCGATAAAAAAAGCAATGAGAAGGGCAACCGCCTTCTTTCTCTGTGCGGGCGGCAGCGGATCGTCCGGTTCCATGCCGAGCGGGCCGAAGGCGCGCTTTTCAAGTATCAGGTAAACGATACTTCCGAGAGCGCCGATCACACCGAGGATGAAGAAGGTGACCTGATAGCCCGCGACCAGGGCAATGCCGCCGATCACAACCGGGCACATGGAGCCGATATTCGAGAGCACATAGATGACCGAGAACGCACCGTCTCTTCTCTTATCGCCCTGGGCATAGAGTTTGCCGAGAAGGGAGTAGAGAGAGCTTCCCGCGACCGCACTGTTCACATAGCCGACGACACAGTAGAGTATCAGGCCGAGCATACCGACGTTCGGAATCGCAAAGGAAAAATAGTACATGGGCGCCGTAATTGCACAGAAGCGATAGGCTCGCCTGTTTCCGAAGACGCGGTCCGCCATGTAGGAACCGATGACGCCGAAGATGGAGCCGAGCGCAATGTCGAGGGTGATGAACTGCGAAGCCTCGAGCTGGGTGAGGCCCAGTCCCTTCGGCGTAGCCGCATAGAGATAATAGATGAAAATCGCGCTGAAGCCGTAGCTTGTGACGCTGCCCATCATATACTTGAAACTGACAATACCGACACCAAAGGGATGGCCGATAAAGCAGGTCTCGTTTTGCAGTTTTTTGATTTCTTCCTGCCGTGCCCTGTCTTTCTCTGCCGTTGCAAGCGCTTCCATACCGAAAACCTCCTGTTCAAAGTTGAATCAATGCCGAACAAAACGCCCGTGAAAAACGAACCTCCTCTCCTCCTTGATGCGCGCCCGGTTTTATGCATAATCCGTGCTGTTTTGCATAAGCGTATCATATCTTTCAGCATTTACAAGTACAACCCCGGCTTTATTTACAGATTTTTGTGTACTATTCCCGAAATATAAAAAAAGAATGTCCGCACACCGGCATTTCGCCGGTGTGCGGACATTCTTACTCTTGTATCTTACTTTGCGGACAGGCTCAGTCCTTCTTGTCGATGCCCATGCCGTGTGCCAGAGGCTTCTGCAGTACCAGGATAATCACAGCTGCCGAGACAACTGCGACACCGATGACCAGGAAATACATGGACTCACTGCCCTCTTTGTAGAAGTTCGCAGCAAGCGCCGAGAGGCTGGCACCGGTCGACTGTCCCATGGACCAGATGGTGAGCATCTGCGTTGCGAAGGCCGCCGGTGCGACGATGGTCGCCGCAGAGGTTCCCGCGGACCAGCAGATTGCCTCGCCGACGGTGTAGACCGCGTAGAAGCTGATGAGCCAGAGTGGACTAGCCTTTTCACCCGGTGCGTAAATCTGGAAGGGCAGGACCATAATCAAAATCGAAATGCCGTAGCAAAGCGTGCCGATGCCCATCTTGCCCGGGGTGGTGGGCTGCTTCTTGCCGAGCTTTGTCCAGAGACCCGTAATCAGAGATCCGAAGAGGATAGAGAAAATCGACTGCAGGGTCACGAAGGAAGCCGGGGTGATCTCCTTGCCGAAGAAGTTCATGTTCACCGAAGTCTCCGCATAGATGCTGAGCACGGTGTTACCCTGGTAAGAGACCAGGTTCGTGAAGCAGTAGGCAATGAAAATCGGAATAATAAAGAGCACGCGGCGCTTCTCTTCCGGCTTGGTTTTCGGACTCGAAATCACGTAAACCAGGTAAATGGCCGGCAGGAAAACCGCGACGGAGCTCACCGTATTTGCAAACTGCTTGATGGTGATGATGCGGTTGCTGAAGAGATAGGTGAGTATCGCCGCGATGATTGCGACGATGCCGGCAAGCACAAAGACCGCCTTCTTTCTAGTCGCCTCCGGGAACGGATCTGCCGGCTCCTCTGCGATGCTGCCGAACACGCGGCGCTCCGTCGAGAGGAAAATCGTGGAACCGACCACAGATGCCGCCGCGCAGAGCGCGAATGCAGCGTGGTAGCTAAACATGAGCGCAATGGTTCCGGTCACGGCCGGAATTGCGGAGCCGATGTTTGCAATGATGTAGATGTAC
Source organism: Stomatobaculum sp. (assembly GCF_057248925.1). Lineage (NCBI taxonomy): Bacteria > Bacillati > Bacillota > Clostridia > Lachnospirales > Lachnospiraceae > Stomatobaculum > Stomatobaculum sp. Next base: position 33,929 of record NZ_DBHIHF010000004.1, on the reverse strand, counting down.
GCGAAGGCGCTGTCTCGCCTCGCATCGCCCTGCTGATAGAGCTTTGCGGTCAGGGTGTTCATGGACTGGCCCGCAATCATGCTGTTGCAGAGCAACAGGCCGGTTGCCGCCGCGTAGCCGATGACACCGGAACCCGGAATCGCAAGTATCATGTAGGGAATCGGCGCTATTATATTCATGATGCGCAGGGCCTTCCGGACACCGAAGACACGGTCCGCCATGTAGGAGCCGACCACACCGCAGATAACCACGAGCGCAAAGTAGAGCGACAGGAGCTGTGCCGCCTCGGTCTTATCGAAGCCCAGGCCAACCGGCGCTTCTTTGTAGAGATAGTAAATCAGGATTGCCGTAAAACCGTAGTAGGAAAAGGAGTTACACAAATACCGCAGACAGATTGTGAGCAAGCCTTTCGGATGCCCGAGGAAGCTTCGATCCCTGTAAATAGCCTCATTGTCAAGTGCCGGTTTCCCTGCCATGACGCGCTCCTTTCTGTAAAAAAGAACGCTGCCGGGCCTGTCCCAAAGGGGGGACAGGCCCGACAGCGCAAGCCACATTGTGAATGTGCCAAAGCCTAAAACACCGTTTATTGTTTCGTCACCGCTGTTTTTTATGCCGCCTGGTTCGAGAGACCCATCTCTTTTGCGAGCTTCTTCGAGATGAGAACGATGACAAGGCCGACCAGCAATGTGCTGCCGCCGATGAGCAGGAAGTAGATCGTCTCGCTGCCTTCCTTGTAGAAGTTCGAAGCGAGGTTCGAAAGGCTTGCGCCTGCGGTCATCGACATGCTCCAGGTCTGCATCATCTGCGTCGCGAAAGCTGCCGGTGCGAGTGCCGAAGCCGATGCGCTACCAGCCGGATAGGAGATTCCCTCACCGATGATAACGACCATGTAGAATGCAACCAGCCAGAACGGGCTGACCTTCACGCCCGGTGCATAGAGCTGGAACGGAAGAATCATGATCAGGGTGCCGACACCGTAGAGCATGGTACCGAAGCCCATCTTCCACGGCGTGGACGGCTGCTTGTCACCGAGCTTACTCCAGAGACCGGTGATGAAGGAACCGAAGACAATCGCCATGATAGCCTGGAGCGTCATGTAGATGGTCGGGGAGACCTCGTGGCCGAAGAAGTTGAGGTCAACGCTGGTCTCCGCATAGATTGCGAGAATCGTGGTAGCCTGATACCAGACCATCATTGCGAAGGAGCTTGCGATGAACATCGGGATGATGAAGAGGAGCTTATGCGCCTCTTCTCTCGTGGTCTTCTTGCTCTTGTACATGAAGACAAAATAAGCAGCCGGCAGGAACAGGGTCAGGGTGCTGACCGTGTTCGAGAAGTTTGCAATCGTTGCGACGCCGCTCAGGAACAGCGCAGCCAGAATACCGCAGAACACCAGGGTTCCGACAATCAGGTAGATGATAGCTTTCTTTCTCTCGGCCGGCGGAAGCGGATCGTCCGGCTCCATGCCGATCGGGCCGAAGGCTCTCTTCTCAAAAATGAGATAGATAAGGGAGCCGAGTGCACCGAGAATACCGAGCACAAAGAAGGTGAAGTGATAGCCTGCAACCTTTGCGAGCGTACCTGCGACGACCGGCGACATAGCACCGATGTTCGAGAGCACGTAGGTGATTGCGAACGCACCGTCACGTCTCTTATCGCCCTTTGCGTAGAGCTTGCCCATCAGCGTGTAGAGCGAGCTTCCGCAGATCATTGCGTTGACGTTTCCGAGTGCATACTGCAGGATAACACCTGTCATGCCGAGACCCGGAATTGCAAGCAGGAAATACAGGAACGGTCCGGTAAAGCAGACGAAGCGGTAAGCTTTTCTGTTACCGAAAACGCGGTCCGACATGTAGGAACCGATGACGCTGAAGATCGAACCGAGTGCCGAGTTCAGGGTGATCATCTGCGACGCCTGAATTTTCGTGAGGCCGAGGCCTTCCGGCGATGTTGCGTAGAAATAGTAAATCAGAATTGCGCTCATACCGTAGCTCGTGAGCGAGGTCATGAAGAACTTAAAGCTCACAATTCCGATACCAAACGGATGCCCGATGAAGCAATGCTCACTCTGAATCTTATCGATCTGAGCCTGCTCCTCCTTTCTCTTTGCATCCAGCTCTGTGTTTACAGCTGCTTCCATAAAATCCTCCTGTCTGAATTAAAACGGTAATTCTGATAGAAAAACAAAAGTAACTGCAAGTATTACTTGCTCCCCCTCCTAGTTACTCCCTGTCATTTTACGGACAGAACCGAGCTCGCACCTCGCTGCCCCACAGGGTTATCTGCCTTGTTCCTCCTCTCTCGAAATATCATATCGCAGGCAGAGAGCGCCGTAGCGCCCTCCGGGCTGCGGATACTGTAAGCTTTAGTTCTCGCCTTCGCGGACAGCGTTGATGCCCATCCCCTTGGCGAGCTTCTTGCTGAAAATCACGACAATCGCACCGCAGAGCGTCACTGCCGCGCCGATGGCGAGGAAGTAGAGGCTCTCGGAACCCTCGCGGTAAAAGTTTACCACGAGCGAACTCAGGCTCGCGCCAGTCGACTGTCCCATGGCCCAGACTGTCATCATCTGCGTAGAGAACGCAGCCGGTGCCACATGCGACGCCGCCGACTCACCGGCCGGGGTCACAATCGCCTCACCGATGGTCATAATCGCGAAGAAGACAACCAGCCACATGGGGCTCACCTTGACATCCGGCGGGAACAGCTTGAACGGAATAATCATGAAGAGAATCGAAATGCCGTAGAGCGCCGTGCCGATGCCCATCTTCGCGGGTGTGGACGGCTGCTTCTTACCGAGCTTTCCCCAGATTCCGGTCAGAACCGCACCGAAGATGACGGCGAAGAACGCATTGAGTGTCCAGTACGCCGCCGGGGTGATTTCAAAACCGAAGAGGTTGCGGTTTACGTTAGTTTCCGCATAAATTGCGAGCACCGTGGTCGCCTGATAGTTCACAAGTAACGTAAAACTAACCGCAATAAACATCGGAATGATGTAAACCAGACGAGCCCGTTCCTCTTTCGTAGTCTTTGAGCTCAACATAATATACAACAAATACGCCACGGGCGCAACCACACCTACACTACTTACCGCATTCGCAAACTGGGTGATGGTGATAATGCGATTTGTGAACAGAAAGCTGAGCAGAGCTGCGACCACCGCGACGCCCGCAATCAGCTTCAGAACCGCCGTGCGACGCTCTGCCGGCGGCAGCGGATCATCCGGCTCGGTGCCGATGATGCCGAAAGATTTCTTTTCGCTCACCACGAAGAAAATCGAACCGATCAGCGAGAAGACCGCGCAGGCGAGGAAAGCGGTGTGATAGCCTGCGACCAGCGCAATGGTTCCGGTGATACCCGGGACGCAGGCGCCGATGTTCGAAATGACATAGGTAATTGCAAACGCACTGTCTTTTCTCGTGTCGCCCTTTTTGTAGAGCTTCGCGGTCAGCGCATCCATGCTGCGGCCGCCGAGCATGCTCGAGAAGAGCATCATGCCCTGTGCGCCCGCATAGCCCACAATGCCGAGGCCCGGAATTGCGAGCAGCAGATAGGCAATCGGCATCACGATGCAGGTGAGTCGGATAGCCATACGCGGTCCGAAGACGCGGTCTGCCATATAGGAGCCGATGACACCGCAGATAATGACCAGTGCATAGTAAAGCGAGAGGAGCTGGGAAGCCTCTGTCTTCGTGAGACCGAGGCCCGCCGGAAGTGCCGCGTACAGATAGTAAATCAGAATCGAGGTGAGGCCGTAATACGAAAACGAATTGCACATGAACTTGAGACCGATTGTGAGGACACCGACCGGGTGTCCCACGAATCTCTTGTCCGCCTGAATCTTTTCAATTTCGAGCTGTTTCTCTTCTGCTGTCAGTACTTTGCTGTCCTGCATTTTTCAAGTTCCCCCTGCGTCCTTTTCTCAGACCTGATGCTCCTTGCACCAAGTTGCCAGCGTGTCGGCAATCTCCTTCATGCTGCCCTCGCCGAACGGGTTCCGGAAACCGGCCTGCTGCAAGAGGTCGGAATAGGTCTCGCCGCCGCCCTTCTTCACGAGCTCCACGTAGCGCTTCCATGCTTCCTTCGGGTCCTTTAAGTGGAGCGCAAAGAACTGGAGCGCCGCGGTTCTCGCGAGGCAGTAGTCGATGAAATAGAACGGGAACTCATAGATGTGCTTCTGTTTCTGCCAAGCGCCGCCGTCCGCATAGAACGGAAGGCCGTCGTTGTCAATCCACGGGCGGTACTTCTTGTCGAGGTCAAGCCAGACCTGATTCCGCTCCGCGGGCGTGAGCTCCGGCTTCTGGTAGACAATGTGCTGGAACTCATCGACCTGGCAGCCGTAGCAGGTTGCGAGCATCGCATCCTCCGCATGCTGTAACTGGTACTTCGCCGTGTCCTTGCCGAAGAACAGGTGATGGAAGGGCGAGGTCAGGAACTCCATCGAAGTCGAGTGAATCTCGCAGGTCTCCATGGCAGGCTCAACGAGCTCCAGGATGAGGCCCATCTTGTTGCCGACATAGGCCTGGAACGCATGGCCCATCTCGTGGGTAATGGTCTCGACGTCAAAGGCGCTGCCGTTCCAGTTTGCGAAGACGAAGGGACCGTAATCGGTCACATTGTACATGTACGCGCCGAGGAGCTTGCCCGGTCTCGTGAGGACATCAAAGCTCTCGTTTTCAAACATCCAGTCGATGAACTCGGCGGTCTCGGGGCTCAGCTCGTCGTACATCTTCTTGCACATGCCGAGCATATAGTCGGTGTTGCCCGCCGGCTCCGGGTTGCCGTCCTTAAAGCAGATGTCGAGGTCGTAGAGCTTCGGATTCTCGATGCCGACGCGCTTCATGCGGAGCTCCATGAGCTGCTTTGCGACCGGAACAATATCGCGTGCCACCTGCTCTCTGTAGTTCTCGATGTCCTTCATGTCATAGCCGATGCGGCCCATGCGGAGGTAGGAGAGCTCGGAGTAATCGCGGAAACCCATGCGGCGTGCCTGCTCGTTGCGGTTTTTGATCATGCGGCTGAAAATATCATCGAGCTGCTTATGGTGCGCGTCAAACCACTTGCCGTCGGTCTCGCGCGCCGCGCGGCGGGTTGCCGCGTCCTTGCCGTCCATCATATAGACCGCGAGCTGCGGAAGCGTGACCTGCTTGCCCTGAAAGTCGACCATGTAGCTCGCATAGAGCTTGTCGTACTCACCGACAAGTGCGTTGTCCTCGCGCTGGAGATCAATGACGCTCTCGTCCGCGGCATTCAGCGCGACCTGCATCTTCTCCAGAATAATCTTGCCGAACTTATCGGCGAGAACCTGCTTCTTCGGGTGCTCGAGGAGCGCCTTGTAGAGCTGATTCATCGTGTTGTAATACTCCGGCGAAACGCTGTCAAAGTAAGCCTTCTCGCCCGCATAAAACTCGTCTTTGACGTTCATGGTATTGCGGATATAGACGGTTCTGTCCGGGAGATTATACTCTCTGCCGAGGCGCTGGTGTGCCTCCCAGATATCCAGAATCTCCTCTTCGGTCTCCGCCTTTTCGGTTCTCTCGACGAGCTCCCTGTAGTCCTTTTGAATGCGCGCGACATCCGGACGGCGATATTCAAGTTCGCTGAATTTCATGCCACTTCTCCTTCCATAAACTGTCTGAAGATTCCCACATTGCTGATGACATCCTTACGCCCTCCGGCCTTTTTCTCATTTTTATACAATGGCACGCAAAATAAGGCTGTAAGATTTAGGCATATTATAGCATTCTTCCCCCCAAAAGCCTAGCCATACTTGCCCGATATGCCGATAACGGATATGGCGATTTACGCTATCTGCTATCGGCGCACGGAATATCCGTTCTAAGTCGGCGCACACTGCCGTTATAACAGCGCAATCCGCGCGCTGTCCTCAGACGAAATTCATATTTCGGGGGCAGCTGTCGCAGGCATAAAAAAAGAGAACCCGAAGGTTCTCTCTTTTGATATTCGAGCCGACAACTGTCAGAAAATCGGAACCACTGCGCCCTGATACTTGTTCTCGATAAACTGCTTAATCTCCGCCGTCGTGAGTGCCTTGACCAGCGCCTTGGTCTTGTCGCTGTTCTCATCGCCCTCTCTGACCGCAATGATGTTCGCATAGGTCTTGGCTGCGACCGAGTCAGCGGACTCTGCCGCGAGCGCATCCGAAACCTTTAAGCCCGCTGCGATGGCAAAGTTGCCGTTGATGACACCGAAGTCCACATCCGGCAGGGAACGCGGAACCTGTGCCGCCTCGACCTCGATAATCTCAATCTTGTGCGGGTTCTCGACGATATCCTGCTTCGTCGCGTTGATGTCGGTGTTGTCCTTCAGCTTGATGAGGCCCTGATCCGCAAGGAGCAGAAGCGCTCTCGCCTCGTTCGTCACATCGTTCGGGACCGCGATCTTCGCGCCGTCCTGAATGTTCTTCAGATCCTTCGATTTGCCGGCATAGATGCCGAACGGCTCGTAGTGAATTGCCGCCACACTGACTAACTTCGTGCCTCTCTCCTTGTTGAAGTTCTCAAGGTAGGGCAGGTGCTGGAAGTAGTTTGCGTCGAGGCTCTTCGACTCGAGCGCGAGGTTCGGCTGCACATAGTCGGTGTATTCTACCACTTTGAGCTCATAGCCCTCTGCCTTCAGCGCATCCTTAGCCGCCGCGAGAATCTCGGCATGCGGGGACGGGGAAGCGCCGACCGTGATGACCTTGTCGCCGGAAGCCGCAGCCGCACTGCTGTCTGCCGCTGCGCTGCTGCCTGCAGCGCTGCTGTCTCCCGCCGCGCTACTCTCCGCCTTCTTCTGGCTGCCGCAAGCCGTGAGCAACGAAAGTCCAAGCAGTGCCGCCGCAAAAAATACCTTTTTCTTCATAATAAGTTACCTCCCTGAAATTCTGTTCTTTTTGATGACCCGCAATTCGCGGGAAAACAAGCTGTTCCGTCAGCGCGCGCGCTTATCCGCGTGCCGCGCCATCCACAAAAAACTCTCCTGAATCAGCTGGACGATGATGACCAGCACCACAACCGTCACGAGCATCACATCGGTCTGATAGCGATAGTAGCCATAGTTGATCGCAAGCGTGCCGAGACCGCCGCCGCCGACAAAACCGGCCATTGTCGAGTAACCGAGTATCGTCGTGATGGAAATCGCCGCGCCCATGAGAAGCGACGGTTTCGCCTCGGGCAGCATGACCTTCCAAACAATCTGGAAATTGCTCGCACCCATTGACTTTGCCGCCTCGACCACCCCCGCGCCGACTTCTTTTAAGGAACTCTCGACCATGCGGGCAATGTAGGGTGCCGCCGCAAGAACGAGCGGCACGACGACCGCCTTCGGGCCGAGCGTAGTCCGCACGATGAAGCGCGTGAGCGGCAGAGCCGCAAGCAGCATGATGATGAACGGCACCGAGCGCATCAGGTTGATGATGACCCCGAGTACGGTATTGATGATGCTGTTCGGCTGAATCCCGTCCTTGTCCGTGACAATCAGGAGTATGCCGAGTGGGATGCCGATCAGATACGAAAGCAGCGAGGAGAGCGCGACCATAAAGACAGTCTCCTCGAGCCCTGTGAGCAGCATCGTAAGAATCTGCGAATCAAAACTCACTGTTCTTCACCTCCTCCAGATTGACACCGTGCTCCCGGAGATAGTGGATGACTTTCATCGCATCCGCCTCGTGCTCGGGTAGCTGCAGAACCATCTGTCCCGCGGCCTGCCCGCCGATCTCCTTGGTCGCCGCGAAGAGAATGTTCACCGGCAGCTGACAGCTGAGAATCATGTTCGCAATCACCGGCTCAAAGGCCGAGCGCCCGTCGAAGGTCACGCGTATCTTTTTCGAAGCACCGAACTGTTCCTGCCGCACATCGCCGCCCAGAATGAGCTCGCGTCCGATCTTCGACTGTGGCGCGGAGAAGATGCGCTGTACCTCTCCCTCCTCGGCGATGCGGCTCTGATCGATAATCGCAACGCGGTCACAGATAGACTCAATCACCGACATCTGGTGCGTGATGATGACCACCGTAATTCCGAGATTCCGGTTGATGTCGCGGAGCAGGCCGAGGATAGACTCCGTCGTGTTCGGGTCCAGGGCCGAGGTTGCCTCGTCGCAGAGCAGAAGTTTCGGCTCGGACGCGATGGCTCTCGCAATCGCGACACGCTGCTTCTGTCCGCCCGAGAGCTGCGAGGGATACGCTTTCTCCCGGTCGGCAAGCCCGACGAGCGTCAAAAGCTGTCTGGCTCTCGCCTCCGCCTCCGTCCGCCGGACGCCGATCAGCTCGAGCGGAAAACAGATGTTTCGAAGTACTGTTCTCTGCTCCAGCAGATTAAACTGCTGGAAAATCATGCCCATCGAGCGGCGCACTTCGCGCCGTTCTCTCTCCTTCATCTCCGAGAGGCTCTGCCCCTCAAAAAACACATCGCCCGAGGTCGGGCGCTCCAGATAATTGATGCAGCGGACCAGGGTTGACTTGCCGGCGCCCGAGAGTCCGATGATACCGTAAATCTCACCGCGGCGTATGCTCAAGTTGACATCGTCGAGCGCGTGGACCGTGCCGCTCGCTGTCTTGAATTCCTTTACAAGGTGGCTGATCCGTATAATTTCGTCTGACATCTCCGCCTCCTCTCCTCAACTGATATGTGGCATTGTAAAAAAATACGCGCGCCCTGTCAACGCGGACGCGCGTATTTCCTCATACCATATCTCTATCCGATTCTATTACTTTTTTTGATAGCTCATTCAGGCGCAGAGATCCACAATGACCTGCGCGAAAATCTTCGCAGAAGTCAGAAGCTCCTCGAGATTTGCCTGCTCATCCGGCGCATGCATCCGCGTGTCGCTGCCCGGGTAAAACGCGCCGAAAGCGACGCCGTTCTTCAAGTCGTGAACATAGGTGCCGCCGCCCATTGCGACTGTGCCGCCCGGCAGACCCGTGTAGGCCTCAAAGACGCGATTTAACTCCTGAACGAAGGGGGAATCCGCCGAAACCGCATGCGGCGCGCGGAGCCGTCTGCCGTCAAAGACGAGGCCGTAGCGCCCGAAGGCTTCCTCGCAGGTCTTCACGAGCTTCTGTCCGTCCATCGTGACCGGATAGCGGCAGTCAAAGAGGCCGTGCAGAGAGGTCTCGTCAATCGAAAGCTTGGAGAAAGCCAGCGTCAGCGGGCCGCTCTCCTTATCCTCAAATGCAATGCCGAGCGACTTGCCGTCGGTCTCGCCGTAGGGCATAAGCGCCACAAGTCCGTGAATGGCCTCCGTGAGCTTGTTCTTGGCAAGCGGCAGCCGGGAGAGGAAGAGAAGAAGCCCGGTCAGAGCGTTCTTGCCGGCTTCCGGCGCGGCCGCGTGGGCGTTTCTGCCGCTGACCTCGACTTTCTGCAGTGTCACATGTCCCTGCTCCTCGGCCGCCGAACCCTCTTTCGCGCCGAGCGCCGAAATTTCGATTTTTAAGCCGGTCTGTTTTCGCACCGTATCCGCGGTCACATCGAGCACCATGCGCGGCACACCCGCGAGCACGGCTGTCGCGCGCGGCGGCACCGCGTTTTCAATGCTACCGCCGGTCAGCGAAATGAGGCGCGCACCGCTCTCCTCCGCCGGAAAGTCGAGAGAAAACTCGCCCGCAAGCCGTCCCTTCTCCATGTTGACCACCGGGTACTCCGCGTCCGGCGAGAAGGTGCAGGGTGCTTCCTTCTCGGTCGCATAGTAGTGCGCAATGCAACCGGAACCGCTCTCCTCATCGGTGCCGAGAATCAGGCGCACGCTTTTTTTGAGCGGAATGCCGAGCTCCTTGACCGCACGGAGCGCATAAATCGCAGCGACCGCCGGACCCTTGTCGTCCGCGACGCCACGCCCGTAGAGAACGCCGTCCTTTTCAATCGGATTGAAAGCCTCGGTCACGGTCCAATCGCCCTGCCCCGGCACCACGTCGAGATGCGCGAGAATATCGAGCTCGCGCTCGCCTTCGCCGAGATCCGTCGCGAGCACATAGTTTTCGTAATTCTTGGTAGAGAGGCCATAGCCCCGAAGCATCTCCTCCGCCGCGCAGAGTGCGCGGTAAGGTCCGTCGCCGAACGGCTTGTCCGGCTCTGCCTCACCTTTACTCGAATCAATACGGCAGAGGGTCTTCACATCCTCCAAATACGCCTCTCTGTGCGCATCCACCCACGCCGAAATCTGTTCCTTGTGATTCATACCAGCCGCCTCCTTCTCTTTGCTTTTCTCTTACTTCTTTAGGATTTGCCGAACTCGAGAAGCTTGAGCCCCGGATTCCGCTCTTCCACCATTCTGACACTCCAGGGGTGTGCAAAGAGCAGCAGGGGTTCTCCCTTCAAATTCTGAATCGCTTTCATGTCGCTGGTGCCCTGAATCTTGTCGACATCCACGGTTTCCGGCTCGTCGATCCAGCGGATGTACTCGTAGGGCAGGGTATCCAGTCTCACCTCTACATTATACTCCGCCTTCAGGCGATAGGTAAGCACCTCAAACTGCAGCACACCGACCGCGCCGACGATGATTTCCTCCATGCCGGTATTGCGCTCCTGGAAAATCTGGATCGCACCCTCCTGCGCAATCTGCTCGATGCCCTTCGTGAACTGCTTTCGCTTCATCGTGTCAATCTGGCGAACGCGCGCAAAGTGCTCCGGCGCGAAGGTCGGAATGCCCTCGAACTCAATCGGCTCTCGCGCATTTTCGAGCGTGTCGCCGATGGCAAAGATACCGGGATCGAAGACGCCGATAATATCGCCCGCATAGGCGGTCTCGACAATCTTCCGCTCGTCCGCCATCATCTGCGTCGACTGGTTCAGGCGTATTTTCCGCTTGCCCTGCACATGCGTGACCTCCATGCCGGCCTGATATTCGCCCGAGCAAATGCGCATAAAGGCAATGCGGTCGCGATGCGCCTTGTTCATATTCGCCTGGATTTTGAAGACAAACGCCGAGAAGAACGGATCTTTCATCGGGTTCACTTCACCGCTCTTGGTCTTCCGCGGAAGCGGCGGCGTGGTCATCTTGAGAAAGTGTTCGAGGAAGGTCTCGACGCCGAAGTTCGTGAGCGCCGAGCCGAAGAACACCGGTGTCAGGTCGCCGCGGGACACGCGCGCCATATCGAGTTCGTCGCTCGCACCGTCGAGAAGTTCGGTCTCTTCCGTGAGCTGCGCGAGATAATCCTCGCCGATTACAGACCCGAGCGCCGGATCCGAGAAATCAATTTCCTTCGTCGCAATTTCCTGCATGCCGGCATGTGCCGCCTGGAAGGTCGTGATTTTCTTCGTATTCCGGTCAAAGACACCCTTAAAGTTCTTGCCGGAGCCGATCGGCCAGTTCACCGGACAGGTGCGTATGCCGAGCAGCTCTTCAATCTCGTCGGTCAGCGAGAACGGATCCCGCGCCTCGCGGTCCATCTTGTTGATAAAGGTGAAAATCGGAATGTGGCGCAGCGTACAGACTTTGAAGAGCTTCCGGGTCTGTGCCTCCACACCCTTCGAGGCATCGATCACCATGACCGCCGAGTCCGCCGCCATCAGGGTGCGGTAGGTGTCTTCCGAGAAGTCCTCGTGTCCCGGCGTGTCCAGAATGTTGATGCAAAAGCCCTCATAGTTGAATTGCAGTACCGAGCTCGTGACCGAGATGCCTCTCTCTTTCTCGATGTCCATCCAGTCACTGACCGCATGCTTGCCTGTCTTTCTTCCCTTAACCGATCCCGCCAGATTAATGGCGCCGCCGTAGAGCAATAATTTCTCGGTCAGCGTCGTCTTTCCCGAGTCCGGATGGCTGATAATTGCGAACGTCCGCCGCTTCTGAATCTCCTCAAATTCGCCTGCCACTTGCGCCTCCTGTCGTTGTTTTTCCCGCCGAACTGTGTTATAAAACCCTAGAATATACTGTTTTTGCGCGGGAAATTATACCATATTTCGGCGCGGAAAGGAAGAAAGCATGATACTCGCCATTGATATGGGCAACTCCAATATCGTCATCGGCGGCATAGACGAGGCCAGTACGCACTTTATGGAGCGCATCACGACCGACACGCGGAAAACGGACCTCGAGTATGCGGTGAGCTTAAAGAGCATTCTGGATCTCCATCACATCGCGGCCGAAGACCTCGAAGGCGCCATTTTGTCGAGCGTGGTTCCCCCGCTGAACGCCGTGATTACCGAGGCGGTCCGCAAGGTCACCGGCCTCTCCTGCAAACTCGTAGGCGCCGGCATGAAGACGGGCATGAATATCCGCATGGACGACCCGAAGCACATCGGCTCCGATCTGATTGTCGACTCGGTTGCCGCGAAGGCGAACTACCCGCTTCCGATTATCGTAATCGATATGGGAACGGCGACCTCAATCACCGCGCTTGACCAAAACGGCGACTATGTAGGCGGCATCATACACCCGGGCCTTCGCGTCTCGCTGAACACCCTGAGCGGCAGCACCGCGCAGCTCCCCTCGATCGATCTCGAGTCCCCCGGCCGGGCGCTCGCAAAGAATACAATCGAAGCCATGCAGAGCGGCATCCTCTACGGCACCGCAGGCATGCTGGACGGCATCATCACCCGCATGGAAGCGGAACTCGGCAGCAAAGCTACCATTGTCGCGACCGGCGGCCTCGCGCGCTTTGTGACGCCGCTCTGCTCCCACCGGATCGAGATTGACGATCTCCTGCTTTTAAAGGGTCTGCTGATTCTGTACCGGAAAAACAGCTGATTGCGCCTGCCCGGCACTTTCCGCAAAACAAAAAGAGAGCCGAAGCTCTCTTTTTTTATGCTCACTTCCGGCTCTTTAAGAAGTCCGGGATATTAATCGACACATTCTTATTCTGACGCGGCTCAAAGCTGTAAGCACCCTGCTGCGGCTGTACCGGCTGCTGCGGCTGCGCTGTCTGCTGGTACTGCGGCTGTGCCTGCTGCTGATACTGCGGCTGCACCTGCTGCTGGAACAGCGGATTCATCGTGCCGTTGTAACCTGCCGTCTGCTGCGGCTGAACCTCCGGCTGCGCCGCTGCCGGCTGCTGTGCGACGTGAATCGGTCCGCTCTGCTTTGCGGTGCCCGCCGTCTGCTGGGTCGCGTTTCTGCGGTACCCGCCCGTGGTCGCCGTGCGCTGCTGTGCGTTCTGGCTCGCCGTCTGATCGAGACCGGTTGCAATGACGGTAATCGAGCACTCATCCTGCGCGTTCTCATCGTACATCGCACCGAAGATGATGTTGGCATCATCGCCCGCCATCTCCTGCACATAGCTCGCCGCTTCATTTGCCTCGATAAGGCTGATGTCACCCGAGATATTGATGATGATATTGCTTGCGCCGTCAATCGTGGTCTCAAGCAGCGGGGACGCGCAGGCAATCTTGACTGCCTCGAGCGCCTTGTCGTCGCCGTGCGCCTTGCCGATGCCGATGTGTGCGATGCCCTTGTCGGTCATGACCGTCTGCACATCCGCAAAGTCGAGGTTGATAAGACCCGGCATATTGATGAGATCCGTGATGCCCTGCACTGCCTGCTCGAGCACTTCATCCGCCTTCCCGAAAGCCTCCGGCATCGAGGTGCGGCGATCCACAATCTCAAGGAGCTTGTCGTTCGGAATCACAATCAGCGTGTCGACCGCCTCTTTGAGGTGCTCAATGCCTGCGAGCGCATTGTTCATGCGCTGTCTGCCCTCAAAGTTAAACGGCTTCGTCACGACGCCGACGGTCAGAATCCCGAGTTCCTTCGCGATGCGCGCAATGACCGGTGCCGCACCGGTGCCGGTGCCGCCGCCCATACCGCAGGTCACGAAGACCATGTCCGCATTTTTCAGCGCCTCGGTTAAATCCTCTGTGCTCTCCTCTGCCGCCTTCTCGCCGACCTCCGGCTTTGCGCCGGCACCGAGACCGCGCGTCAGCTTCTCGCCGATCTGCATGACGGTCGAGGCCTTGCAGAACTGGAGAGCCTGCTTATCGGTGTTGATGCCGATAAACTCTACCCCTTCGATGTTCTCGTCGATCATGCGGTTCACTGCATTGTTGCCCGCGCCGCCAACGCCGACTACGATGATCTTTGCAGTATTATCGTCTTCGTTCAGTTTGATCTCTAACAAGGTACCTGCCTCCTGTAACTGCTTATTCACAGATTGTCTCATACTGGATAATATGGTCTATCATACTTATTTTTCCCGAAAAGTGCAAGCAACTTTGCGGATTTTACGGATTCTGCGCCTGCAGCGCATAGGTTCCGTTCGGCGCGCGCTTCCGGATATCCAGTATTCCGGAAGCATTGCCCGCTTTCTTGAGAATGCCCGCGAGGTCTTTGCATCTCTCCTCGGCTTCTTTTTCACCGCCGAAGAGCACGGTGATGCCGCCGCAGCGAAATGTCGCCTGATAGGCCGCGTCAAAGACAATCTGCTCTGTGCGGATATCGTTCTTCCGAAGATTCAGAAGAAGCTGCCGGACTATGGTTCTCCCCTTCGGATCGGCCTCGAGCAGCATCCCGCCGACCGCTATGTCGCCCGTCTGCAGTCCCGCAATCTCCGGATACCCGGAAATCGGTTTCTGGACACTCTCCACGACGCGAAGCTCATCGTCAAAATAAAAGGCCGCGCTCATATAGCGCACATAGCCGAGCACCTGCTTTTCGTGCAACACGAGTTCCACCGAAAAGGGCGAGGTGAAGCGTATGTCATAGCCGGTCAGAAAAGCGAGTTGCTTCTTTTTGCCGCGCCACAGCCGGAACAGAAGCACGGCGCTGCGCTCGCCCTCCGCCTGCGGCAGCAGCGCCTTTCGCGCCGCCGCTTCACTGTAAATCCGGTTGCCCTGCACCGTGACGGTTTTGACGCGGATACAGACAAACGCCGCTGCGAGCGAGACCGCCAGCAGCAGCGCCAGAATAATTCCCAGTTTTTTGAGCCGCTTCATGTCAGTCGCTCCGGGCGCATGCCCCTGGAAACCGCAAGAACCAACCCGATTTCCCCCATGAAACTCACGAGAGAGGTACCGCCGCTGCTGATAAAGGGCAGCGTGACGCCGGTATTCGGCATCAGGCCCGTGACCACGGCGACATGCATCGCAATATGCAGCAGGATGTGAACCGCCACGCCGCCGCAGAGCAGGGCGCCGTAGCGATCCGGCGCGCGAAGCGCAATCCGGAGGATGCAAAAGAGCAGCATCGCGTAGAGCAGGAGCAATACGACCATGCCGACCATGCCGAGCTCCTCGCCGATAACCGGAAAGATAAAGTCGGTCGAAGGCTCCGGCAGACCGTTCTGCTTGACCACACCTCTGCCGAACCCGGCGCCGAACCAGCCGCCCGCACTGATGGCATACTTGCCGAGTCGCACCTGAAACCCGCTGCCGTTCGCATTGGCCTCGGGGTTCAGCCAGGACTCAATGCGCGCAATCTGATAGGGATGCAAAAACGGAAACTTCTTGTAATAGTGCACGGCGAGGAAAAAGAGCAGCGCTACCACCATCGCAATCCCCAGATGCGCTCGATTGTCTTTCACGCCGAGCAGTGTAATCAGGAAGACCATGGCACCGAGCAAAAGGCCGGTGCTGAGATTCTGAAGGGCAATCAGCACCGCCGGGATGCCGCCGAAAATTGCCATCATCCGGAAAACGCGCCCGGGACCCTCTGACAGCCGACGGTAATAGTTGACCAGATAGACCGCAAAAAACAGCACCAGAGCTGTCTTCATGAGCTCCGAGGGCTGAAAGCTCACGGGGCCGAGGCGAATCCAGCGGGTTCTGCCGTGCGAGCTCCGCCCGAACGCGAGCGTTGCGACCAGCAGGAAAGTGCTGAGCGCATAGAGCTGGCACCAGCTCAGGCAGAGCAGTCTGTGATAATCGAGGCGGGACAGGAGCAGCATCGCGCCCAGCCCGACCAGCGCAAAAACCGCCTGCTTCTTCACGCCCGAGAGCGGATCATCGCCCGCAAAGGACGTGGTCGAGTAGACCATCGCGAGACCGAACAGCACCAGTATGACCGTGACCCAGAAGACATAGCCGTTCATGCGCCGCTGATTCCGCTTCCACTGCTCTTTCCCGACACAGGGCACAGCCTCGAATATCAGATTCCACCAACCGCGCACATTTCTCTTTTGCCGCGGATAGAGCGGCTCTACTTTGCCGCCTGCCGTTCGCCCTGTCCGTCTGACGCGCGGCTCTCTCTGCTGCGCGCCACTTGTCTCTTTTCTCCTTGGCATTCTCGCCGTCATAGTGCGCGCACGCACTCCTTAAAGACTTTGCCGCGCACCTCGTAGTTCGGAAACATACCCCAACTTGCACAGGCGGGAGAGAGCAGCACATAGTCGCCCGCGTTGGCGTAAGAAGCGCAGACCTTGACCGCCTCCTGCATATCCTCCGCGAACATGATGTTGGTAAAGCCGTGGCGCTTTGCGCAGTCCGAAATCGCATCCCGGGTCTGCCCGAGCAACACGAGATAGCGCACCTTGCCGCCGAAGGCGTCAATCCACTCGTCGTAAGAGGAACCTTTGTCATAGCCGCCGCCGATTAAGAGAGTCGGCCCCGGCATTGCCTTGATGGCCTGAATCGCCGCGTCCGGGTTGGTGCCCTTCGAGTCATTGTAGTATTTGACGCCGTAGCGCTCCGCAACAAATTCAATGCGGTGCTCCACCGCTCGGAACTTGCGAACCGCATCCAGAATCGCATCCATCGGTGCCTTCATGCAGACAGCCATTGCAATCGCCGTCATGACATTTTCAAAGTTGTGACGGCCGAGCAGCTGCAGTTCGTCCGTCCGAATCAGCTCTGTCTTCTCTCCCTTTTCCTTGCGGCAGATGACGCCGTCCTCGAGGTCATAGCCGTCATCGAGCAGCTGGGTGCTCGAGAAGAAGACCACTTTCGGCTTCAAATCCTTCCGCTCACCGAAGGCGCGGAGCACCTCGTCGTCGTAGTTCAGCACGAGGAAATCATCAACCGTCTGGTTCGAGCTGATATCCTCCTTGATCCGGATATAGTTCTCCATCGTATGATGGCGGTTCAGATGATCCGGCGTGATGTTTGTGATTGCGGCGACATGCGGGTGGAAGCGGATGATGGTCTCGAGCTGAAAACTCGACGCCTCGAGCACCGTGATCGACTTCTCCGTGGTCTTCAGCGCGACTTCCGTATAGGGGAGGCCGATGTTGCCGACCGTAAAGCTGTTCCCGAACGCGCGCTGCATGATGGCGCCGGTCAGCGCCGTGGTCGTGGTCTTGCCGTTCGTGCCGGTAATGGCCAGAAGCTGTCCCTTCGCAACCTGGAACCCGAGCTCAATCTCCGACCAGAGTTGAATCTTCTTGTCGGTCAGCTTCCTCACAAAAGGCGTCTCGAGGTCAATGCCGGGGCTCATCACGCAAATCTGAATCCCGGTGAGCAGTGTCTCGTCCAGTTCGCCGAGGCAGATTGTGAGGCGCGCATTCTCCGGGAAGTTTTCCCGGATTTTCTCCTCCGAGAGCGCTTCATTGCCGTCATAGAGCAGCACTTCGCCGCCCGTCTCCAGGATCAGCTTTGTTGCCGCGATACCGCTCTTGCCGGCACCTGCAACCATAACCTTTTCATTCATGAGAGTCTCCCCTTTCATTCCCCGAGTCCTATCCAGGCCGCGAGTGACAAAATGACTGTGCATATCGTAAAGACCGTGACGACGCGCGTCTCGGACCAGCCACCCAATTCAAAATGATGGTGCAGCGGAGCCATCCGGAACAGCCGCTTTCCCTTGGTCGCCTTGAAATAGCCGACCTGCAACATGACCGAAATCACTTCCAGCATGTAGATGATGCCGACCAGCATCAGGAAGAGCGGCATGCGGAGCACCAGCGCAACGGCCGCCGCATAGCCGCCGAGCGCGAGGGCACCGGTATCGCCCATGAAGACTTTGGCCGGATAGCAGTTGAACAGCAAAAAGCCGAGCAGCGCACCGATGACCGCCCCGCTGACCGGCGCGGCGCCGGGTGCAAAGCGGCAGGCGACCGCCGCAAAAAAGAGCGCCACGACTGCCGTCACGGACGAGCAGAGCCCGTCGAGTCCGTCGGTAAAATTGACGCCGTTGTCCGTGCCGAGCACAACCAGAAAAACAAAGGGCACAAAGAATCCGCCGAGCGGCAACAGAATGCCGGTCTCAAAACTTCCGCTGAACGGCAGCAGAATATCGCCGTAGTTTCCCGTTCGGAACAGCCGATATGCGAGAACTCCGGTCGCGATGAGCTGCAGCGAAAATTTCTGCCAGGCTTTCAGCCCCTCCGACTGCTTCCGGTGAATCTTCAAAAAGTCATCGAGAAAGCCGATAAACCCGAACGCGAGCGTAAACCCCATGACCGGCAGGGTCTCCGGCGCCTTTTTGAGAAACGGCAGACAGCCGAGTGCAATCGCAAGGACAATCATGATGCCGCCCATGGTCGGCGTTCCGCTTTTTTTCAGGTGTGACTGCGGGCCGTCGTCCCGGACCTGCTGCCCGAACTTCATGCGGTGCAGGATGGGAATCATGATCGGGCACAGCGCCGCACAGGCGAAAAAAGCAATAAAAAGCGCCAATATGGTGTCAGTCAGCATGTATCGCGCCTCCTGTTGTCTGTATAGTTATGGGCCTCTTTACAGTATACCCTTGCCAAAAGTCTTGCGCAAGCCTAGTGCCGCGGCTTGCCGCCCCGCGCGGGCTTACTTCTTCTTCGACGAAGAGCCGCTCTTTGAACTCTTGCCGCTCTTGGTGGCGTTCTTTGCGGAATTTCCGCTCTTCGTGCTCTTCGAAGTCTTGCTGCTCTTTGATGAAGAGCCGCTCTTCGTACTCTTCGAAGTTTTACCGCTCTTCGACGAAGCGCCGCTCTTTGCGGCCGCCGTGCTGCTCTTTTGCGCCGCCGTCCGGCTTTCCGCGGCGGTCTCTGTCTCCTGCGCGGCCGGACTTCCGGCTGCCGCCGTACTCGCCGCGGCCGCCGCACTGTCCGAAGCCGCTGTGCTCTCCGCAGCTGCCGCACTGTCCGAAGCCGCAGTGCTCTCCGAAGCCCCGGCACTCTCCGCAGTCGCCGTGCTCTCCGCGGCATTGGCGCTCTCGCCGCCTTCCTCTCGGCCGGAGGCAATCCCGGCATTGATGCCCTCCAGTAACGGCGTCGCCGTTGTGCCCGGTGCATCGCCCGGAACCACATTGAGAGAGGGCAGAATGTCAGCCATGATATTCTGAAACAGCACCGAGGCGAAGGTGCTGTGCGCCTGGTCTTTCACATGCGGCTGATCGACCACGACATAGCAGAGCACCTGCGGGTTGTTTGCCGGCGCATAACCGCAGAACGAGAGCAGGTAATTCTTCTTGTTTCGCGGCAGCTTCTCCGAAGTACCGGTCTTTCCGGCAATCTCATACCCCGGCACCTCCGCCGCCGCACCCGTGCCCTCGGTCACAACACCGCGCAAAGCCTTGCGAAGAAAGAGCGCGGTCTCCTGGGAACAGGTTTCCCGCACGATTTCGCCGCTGTAGTCGCGAATCACGGTGCCTTGCGGGTTTAATATCTGCTTTACCACATGCGGCCGGTAGTACGAGCCGCCGTTGATGACCGAAGAAAAGGCTGCCGCAAGCTGCACCATATTGCAGCCGAAGCCCTGACCGAAGCTGTCGGTCGCGAGTTCGACCGGGCCGAGTCTGCGGTTTGCCGCATCGTCCGGCGGGTTCAGAATGTGCACCTGCGTCGAGGTGTCCGGCTCGCCGGGCAAATCAATGCCGCTGCTCACGCCGAACCCGTAGAGGTTCTGTGTTTTCTCAAACTCCTCCCGCCCGAGCGCCTGTGCAATGCGCACCAGCGCCACGTTGCAGGACTGCTCGAGGGCGCCGGTCACATTGAGTCTGCCGTGGCCGGTCCGCTTGACGCAGTGAATCAGGGTTCCCTGTACATCCACCTCGCCCGTGCAGGTATATTCCTCCTGCCCGGTGATCTTTCCGTTTTCGAGCGCACCCGCGATTGTAAAGACCTTTGCCGTGGATCCTGGCTCGTAGACCGTGCTCACGCAGAAGTTGTTCCAGAGTTTCTGCGTCGCCTCCTCGCTGGTCATCTGCTTCAGTTCATTGGCGCTGTAATACTTCTGCAGGTTTCCGGGGTCGTTTAGGTCGAACGAGTGATTGGTCGCCATCGCAAGAATCTCCCCGCTGTTCGGATCCATCACAATGACGCCGATATTTTCCGCGCCCGTGGTATTCATGAAGTCCTTGATGTGCCGCTCGACACTCTGCTGTACCTTGACATCAATCGTGCTCACGACGGAGTTACCGTCCTGCGGCTCCCGGGTCACATCCTGCGCCTCCCGGTCGGCGTCCATATAGCTGTACCGCTGGCCGTCCGTGCCGGAGAGCACCTCGTTATAGGATTGCTCTATGCCCGTCGTGCCGACCCGCTGATCGTCGTAACTCCGGTAGAAGCCGAGCACATTGCACGCGAGCTCGCCGTACGGATACTCGCGCTGGTAGTATTCCTGCAGATTGACCGCGCCGAGACGCCCGCGGTAGCGCTCCCGCTGTTCCTGACTAAAGCCCTCGTAGGTCTTGTCCTCCGCCCGCTTCTTCGCCTCATAGCGGTCGGGATTGTTGACGTGCTCCTGAAAATCCAGGAAGCGCAGCTTGTCGGGTGCCGTCAGCGGCTCTCCGACTTTCAGATTCTGACTCGTCGAATTCTCTTCGATTTGCTTTCGAAGTTCATTTTCATCCATGCCGAGAAAGTCCGCGAGCGCATGCACGGTACAGTCGTAATAGAGATCGCGGCTGTCCTCCTTGAGCAGCGACTTGGGCGACACAATCAGCTGGTAGCGCTTTTCGGTCGCCGTCAGATAGGTGCCGTTCCGGTCCATAATCTCGCCGCGGCGATAGGGGATCACTTCCGGCTGCCGCAGTTCCTTGCTCCGCGTGAATGTGCGCGCGACCGCGGCATTACTCTTCTGCACGCCGTACACCTGATACACGAGACCGCCGAGCGCAAGCACCGTGAGCCCCATGAGCAGTCCGAGTTTGCCCTGCAACTGTCCCTTGACGTCGTAGTTCGTTGTCTTATTTACCAGACTTGGTCTCTTTGGGGATTTCTTCATACTGCCTCACATAGCCTTGTTCCGTCCGATCGTAGTATATCACCTGGCCGGGTTCCGGCTGTACCATGCCGTAACGGTTGATCGCCAGATCCCGGATGTGTTCCAAATCCTGCTTCCGGTTCAGTTCCACCTGCAGTGCGTCGTTTACTTCTTTCTGCTCATCGAGCTTCCGCTGCATCTCGTTCCGCGCGAGCTCGGCCTGCCGCACACGCCGCTCGCTCCGCACATAGAAGCCGAGCAACATAGCGGCACAGGCAATGCAGACCGTCAGCGCGACCACGCGCCGGAACACATCGCCGAGCGAGCGCTTCGGCGTAGGCGCGCGGCGCGGCTGTTTTCCGGGCGGCCTTTTGGCTACCCTCCGGTTGCGCGGTTTCTCTTCCGGCTCCAGCTTCGGCGCGGCGCTGCCATAGGTATAAGGCTGTCTGCTCACAGTATGCCTCCTCTCTCAAACACCCGGAGTTTCGCGCTCCGGGATCTCGGATTCGCCGCCACTTCCTCTGCGGTCGGTACAATCGGTTTTCCGGTCACGACCCTGCCGCGACTCTTCTTCCCACAGACACAAATCGGAAAATCCGGCGGACAGGTGCAGGGCGAGGCATTTCGCCGAAACCCCTCTTTGACAATTCTGTCCTCCAGCGAGTGGAAAGTGATGATTGACAGACGCCCGCCGGGCTGTAAGCGCAATATCATCTCGTCAATCGCCTGCTCCAAAACCGTGAGCTCACCGTTCAGCGCAATGCGAAGTGCCTGAAAAGTGCGCATGGCCGGATGACCGCCCGTCTTCTGCAGCCGCATTGGAATCACCCGTTTCACGAGAGCCGCGAGTTCTCCGGTTGTCTCAATCGGCTTCTTTGCGCGCGTCTCGATGATGCGGCGCGCAATCTGATTCGAAAAGCGGTCCTCGCCGTAGACGCGGATGATGCGGGCGAGTTCCGCCTCACTCTCCTCGTTCACAAGATCGGCCGCCGTCCGTGCGCTGCGCCTGTCCATCCGCATGTCGAGCGGCGCATCTTCCATATAGCTGAATCCCCGCTCCGCGTTGTCCAGCTGGTACGAGGAGACGCCGAGATCCAGATAAATGCCGTCCGCGCGCGATATGCCGAGGTTATCGAGCACCGTCGGCAGATTCACGTAGTTGTCGCGGACAACGGTCACCTTGTCCCCGAACGGTTTCAGCCGCTCTCCGGCCGCCCGGATGGCGTCCGCATCCTGGTCGATGCCGATCAGCCGTCCGCCTTCCCCGAGTTTTGCGGCGACCAGCGACGCATGACCGCCGCCGCCGAGAGTTCCGTCCACATAGATCCCGTCCGGCCGGATGTTCAGGCTGTCAATGGTCTCCCGCGGGAGCACTGAGATGTGATGAAAGTCCATATGCTGTCCTCCGCTGCCCACAGCTCTGCTATATCTTGTCACAATCGATACTCATTTGGATGAATCATACCAAAATAAACAGCATTTTTCCAGCGTACGGGCGCATTCCGTCAGTTTTTCCGCTCGCGCGCCGCAAGCCGCCGGCCGGTCAGAATGCAGAGCAGGGCGACCAGAACACAGACGCCCGCGAGCGCCTGCGAAACCGCGATTCCCGTGCCCGGCACCAGCAGCGAATCCGTGCGGAGTCCCTCGATCCAGACTCTGCCGAGTCCGTAGCCGCCGAGATACAGAAAGAAAATCTCCCCGGTAAAGCGCTTCTTCGCGCGATACCGAAGCAGGAACAGCAGGAGGCAGAGGTTCCAGACGGACTCATAGAGAAAGGTCGGGTGTACCTGGATATAGTCGACGCCGTTCACCCGAACCAGGTGTTGCAACAGCGCGGAATTAATCATAATCGGATTCACGATGTCCCGACGAAGCTGCATCGCAAACAGACTGTCCGTATAGCGCCCGAAGGCCTCGGCGTTGAAAAAATTGCCCCAGCGCCCCAGAATCTGCCCGACCAGAACGCCGAGAATTAAGGAGTCCGCGAGATTCAGAAAATTCCGCTTCTTCCGCCTGCAGTAAACCATAAGACTCAGAATGCCGCCGATCACACCGCCGTAAATCGCAAGTCCGCCGGCCCGGAGGTTCAGAATCTCGAGCAGGTTCCCGCGGTAATTGTCCCACTGGAAAAAGACATAGTAGAGACGGGCGCCGATTACGCCGAAAACTATGCCGAGCAGCGCAAAGTCGTATATCGTGTCCTCGCCGATGCCGCGTTTCTCGGCGTCCCGCGCGGCGAGCGTAATACCGAGCAGCATGCCGATGCCGATGATAATGCCGTAAAAGGCAATCGAAAAGCCGAAAATCGTGATGTGGTTTTGCAAATGTTCAATCGTGATGCCGAGATGCACGAAGCGCAAATCATATCCCATAAGTTCTGTCTCCCTTCCGAAATTCCAGACCCGAGCATAGCAAAAAGCACAGGCATTTTCCATGCAAATCTTTCGCCGCGCGCTGTCCCTGCCCCGGTACTTGAGAGCGCCGCGGCTCTCTGCTACAATGAAGCCCAAACGGGCTCTGCGTTTGCAGCGCCTTCACTCGCAAAACATCAAAGGAGATTCCTGTCTATGAAACTCGGTATTGTCGGACTTCCGAATGTCGGAAAAAGTACGCTTTTTAACTCCCTGACCAAGGCCGGTGCCCAGGCCGCCAACTATCCGTTCTGCACCATCGACCCGAATGTCGGCGTGGTTGCGGTGCCGGATGCGCGCATCAAGACACTCGGCGAGATGCACCACTCGAAAAAAGTGACGCCCGCCGTCATTGAGTTTGTCGACATCGCGGGACTGGTGCGCGGCGCAAGCAAGGGCGAGGGGCTCGGCAACCAGTTCCTCGCAAACATCCGCGAGTGCGACGCGATTGTCCATGTGGTGCGCTGCTTTGAGGACGAAAATGTGATTCATGTCGACGGCTCGGTGGATCCGGTCCGTGACATCGAAACCATCAACCTCGAGCTCATCTTCGCAGACCTCGAAGTGCTGGAGCGCCGCATTGCGAAGACCCAGAAATCCGCAAACAACGACAAGAGCTTAAAGAAGGAGCTCGAGATTCTGAAAGAACTGAAAGTTCTGCTCGAGGACGGCAAGCCTGCCTCCGTCTTTGAGACGGAGGATGCTGATGTCGCAGCCTTTGTCGCTTCCCTCTGCCTGCTGACCGCAAAGCCCGTCATCTACGCGGCCAACGTCAAAGAAGACGATCTCGCGGACGACGGCGCTTCCAATCCGCATGTCGCCGCTGTCCGTGCCTACGCGGCCGCACATCAGAGCAAAGTCTTCTGCGTCTCCGCACAGATTGAAGAGGAAATCGCCGCGCTCGACGAGAGCGAAAAGGCAGACTACCTCGAGGCGCTCGGCATCTCTGTCTCCGGCCTCGACAAGCTGATTGCCGCAAGCTACGAGCTTCTCGGCCTCATCAGCTTCCTGACAACCGGCGAGGACGAGACCCGCGCCTGGACCATCAAGAAGGGCTCGAAGGCCCCGCAGGCCGCCGGCAAAATCCACACCGACTTTGAGCGCGGCTTTATCCGCGCCGAGGTCATCAGCTATGACGACTTTGTGCGCTGCGGCTCTTCGGCGGCGGCAAAAGAAAAGGGCCTCATGCGCCTCGAGGGCAAGGACTATGTCGTGCAGGACGGCGACGTGATTCTGTTCCGCTTTAACGTCTGATTTCCTTTTCATCATGTATCGCGGTCACAAAAGTGTCATGGGATAAAACGAGTTGCAGAAAACCCCGCAGCGCTGACGGAAGCAAGCGCTGCGGGGTTTTTGTTTTCTTTCGGGCAAGAGAACGGGGTTGCAAACTAACATGCCCCGCCGGGGGCAGGACTTTTCGCCTGTCTCTCCGGCGGGGCATATTAGTTGCCTCTCCGCTGCCGCTTCAGGGCAACCAGTCCGTCCCTGTGTTGCCGTGATACCAGCCGTCATTCCAACCGCCGTACCGGTTGTCGTTCGGATTCGGCGGCAGGTCCCGGGTGTCGTCCCAAGATGTCTCGGTCGGTGCCGTCTCTGTCGGCGCGACCGTCGGAGCAATCGTCTCTGTCTCCCGCGCGGTCGTGCTCTCCCGGGTCGGCGCCGCCGTACTTTCACGCGTCGCTTCCTGTGTCGTCGGTGCCGCCGTCGAACTCTCCTCCGGCTTGGTCGGTCTTGCGGGCAAGGTATCGCTCGCCGAGGTCTCCTGTCTGCCGCCGCGGTGACGGGTACCGCCCGGCTTCGTGATATAGCGGACGCTGCGCTTCTTGGTCTCCGTCTCCGTGCTGCTCTCGGCCTCGCTGCCGCTCTCCTCCGTTGTCGCAGCCGCTGCGCTCTCGGTCGGATCCGGTCTTGCTCTGACCGTCTGTGTCTCTGTCGGCGTGACAGTGCGCGTCTCTTTGCTGCTCTCACGCTGCGCGGTCGAGCTCTGACTCTCTGCGCGCCGACTGCTCTCGGCCTCCGTTACGGTCTCACTCTGTGCGGCCGTCGTCCACGCCGCGCTTGTCGGTGCGGTCGTTGCCTGTGTCGTTGTCTGTGCCTCTGTCGTGAACTCCTGGGACACATCCTGCGTCATCTCTGTCTTATCGCTCTCCGTAATCCGGATCTGCGTCGGATAGAGGAGGCGCAGCTGACACTGCAACTCCAGTCCGTCGCGCGCCGTCGATGCCTCCGTCGCCTGAAACTGTGTCGTATAGCGGTACAAAACTTCCACGCCGTCATTGCCGGGCTCTGCTTCGCCGAGTTTTTTGAGACCGTTCAGCTGCTCCCGCGCGAGCGAGAGTTCCTCCGGCATCCGACTTAAAAACACACTGTTCTGCGGCGTCAGATACAAATTCGCCGTATACTTGCCGTCCTCCCGCTCCTCCACACTGCGGTACAGAAGACAGGCGAGTCCTGTTCGAAATACCTGCGGCAGTGTGTCGTACTGATAGCGCGCACCCGAAACAGTGAGGGCGGTCTGCCCGCTCTGAAAGCTGACCGCCTCTCCGTCACCGCGCAGGTTCGGCTGCTGCAGCAGCACTGCGCTGCCGTTTGCGCTGAGCGGATAGGAGAGCCGCAGATAGCTTCCCTTTCCGAGTAGCGCCGCCGGGATACTGTCCCGGATGCTGAGTTCCACGCGTTTTCCGTTCCGGCTGCGCTTGACATCGACCGCAAAGTTCTGCAAGGTCTCGCCGCTCTGATTGACGAGCTCGGCGGTATAGCGCTCTTCCTTGGACTGCTGATAGCCGTGACTCATGTCCGTCGCTTTCAGCACCATGCGTGTTTCTTCCGCTCCTCCTGTATATTGTTTTCCGAATTCCCAAAAACCCAGAACCAGCACCGCCGCCGCAATCCAGACGCGCGCCTGCCTGAGTGCTCGTATTATTTTCATCCTCTCACCATATCTCTACTCCAGTTTGCCTGCTTATACTATGACAGAGAACGAAGAAAAATACCAGCATTTTAGAAGAATTTCTTAATTTCCCCGATTTATTTCTTATTTCCACACAAAAACGCGCCCTTTTTGGGGCGCGTTCCTGTTCTGTCGGCCTTCAGTCCTCGTTCTCGCCGTCCTCTTCGCCTTCCATGAGCTCCTTGAACTCCTCTTCGTCCAGAATCTCGTCGAAGGCATCGCTCACGATCTCATACTCCTCATCGCTCTCGATGTTGGTGAGATCCGGCTGACCGTCCTCGGTCTCCGCATAACGGTATAAAAATACATTTCCGTCTTCGTCTTCGCCGCTTTCCGGCATCAGTGCGATGTACTCCTTGCCGCCCGCCTCAAAAATCGTGAGCACCACGCACTCCAGCAGCTCGCCGTCATCCAGGGTCAGCGTGACCGTCGTGTCACCGCCGTCAAACAAACCCTCATGCTTTACTTCATCATAATCGCTCATCCGCTTTTCCTCACTCTCAGAAAGGTTTGAATATCTCTGTCCTGCTACTATAGCGGACAGTTGCCCGCTCTGTCAATGCGACTCGTACTCCCGCACAAAGCGGCTCTCCTCCGCCTTCCGGTGAAAACGGGTCTTACAGGTCAGAATCCTCAGTTCATCTCTGGCGCGCGTCATCGCGACATAGAACATGCGCCGCTCCTCTTCCAGTTCCTCCCGGCTGTTCGCCTTGCGGTGCGGCACGATACCCTCGTTCACATCGAGGAGAAACACAGTCGGAAATTCGAGCCCCTTGGAGGCATGGTAGGTCATGAGCTGCACTTCGTCGCCCGCTTCCGCCCGCTTGCTCCGCGCCTTACAAGCCGCCGAAAATGCCGTTCCGTCTGCCTGCCAGGCGCTGACCGTCGGAAACCCTTCTGCGGAGGCCTCGATTTCCTCCAGAATATCAAAGAGCTCCTCGGCCTCGATCTCCCGCTCCTCTGCATACTGCTTTAAAAAGTTATCGTAGCCGATTTCCGTGCGAATGTAGGCGATGGCCTCGGACGGGCGCATGCGCCCGAGTCGCCGGAGTTCCCCCGCAAACTTTCCGAGCCGCTCGTCCATCCAGTGCTCGCCGCTTTTTTCGTAGTGGCGCCTTACCCCCGCGAGACTCTCGCCCTCCATGCGCACGGCCTCGCGGCGGATGTAGCGGTTCGGCCGGTTCATGATGCGGAGCAGGTCGCCGGGTTCCGCTCGGTCGCCGGCGAGGCGCAGATAGGCGAGAAGGTCCCGCGCAATCCAGTGCTCGTTCAGATCCGGCAACATCTCCCGCATGCGAAACGGGATATTCTCCTGGTAGAGACGCCGCGCGAGAAGGCGCGGCTGCAGGTTCGTCCGGTAGAGGACCGCGATGCTGTCGTAACGCGCGCCGCCGCGCACCAGTTCCCGGATTTCTCTGATCAGATAGTCGGCCTCCGCGCGCGGCGTCGGACAGACAACGGTATTCACCGGCTTGCCGGACGGGCGCGCCGCCGTGATTTCCTTCGGAAAGCGGGTCTTGTTCCGCTGAATCAGCCGCCCTGCCGTCTTCACAATTTCCGGCGTCGAGCGGTAATTGACATTTAGAACAACCCGGGACGCCTTCGGATAATCCCTCTCAAAATGGAGCATAATCTCCGGCGCCGCGCCGCGAAAGCGGTAAATCGACTGGTCATCGTCGCCGACAATCATCAGATTCTCCCGTTTTCCGGCGAGCATGCGAACCACTTCGTACTGCAGGCGGTTGATGTCCTGAAACTCATCCACCAGAATCCAGGCGTAGCGCCCGGAGAGAGCCTCGCGGATATCCGCCCGCTCTTTGAGAAGCTCGTAGCACATTCGGAGCATGTCCTCGTAGTCTATTTTCCGGAGTTCCGCGAGCCCGCGCTCATAGGCGCGGTACACTTCCCGAAACTGTTCTGCCGGACAGCTCACCGAATAGTAGTGCGAAAGTTCGGCTCTCTCTTCCTTGACGAGTGCAATTTCCGAGAGCACATTCTGCACCAGACTGCGAAAATCCCCGCTCTCCGTCTTTTTCTGCCGGAGCACGGTAGAGACCAGAGCGCGCTGCTCTTCCTCGCCGATGACCTGATCTGCCTGATAGCCGTAGGCGGTGCGCAGAATGCGGAAAAAGAAGGCGTGAAAGGTCCCGAACGAGACACCCGTCCGCTCCCTGCCGCATAACTTCCGGTAGCGCTCCTCCATCTCCCGCGCCGCGGCGCGCGAAAAAGTGAGAACCAGCACGGACTGCGGCGCCACGCCGCGCTCTTCGGTCAGATAGCGGACACGCTGTGTGAGCACAAAGGTCTTTCCCGATCCCGGCCCCGCAATGACAAGAAGCGGTCCCTCCCCGTGGGTGACCGCTTCTCGCTGCGCAGGATTTAAATTGTCATGCTTCGCTGCTGCCAAGTTTCTTCTGTCCCTCTCTGAGCCGCGCAAGCGACTCCTCTTTGCCGAGTACATCCATAATTTCGGTTGCGCCCGCCGGTGTCATGAGCTTGCCGGAAAGTGCAATGCGGAGCGGCCACATCACGAGGCCGGTCTTATAGCCTTTCTCCTCGCCGTAAGCCTTTAAGAGGGCAAAGAGCGTGTCGTTATTCCAGTCCGGAAGTGCTTCGAGACGCGGCAACACTTCCGCGAGAATCTCGCGCGAGCTGTCCTCGGTCGACTTTGACTTTTTATTCACAAAGAGCTCGGTCTCATAAGCCGGAACGGCATTGAAGAAGTCTACCATCTCCCGGATATCGAGGAAGGTCTCGACGCGCGTTCTGACCATCTCCGCGATTTTCTTTAAGTCCAGGGGCTTCGTCACATACTCTTTGAGATACTTTTCCGCGCGCCGGTAGAACTCCTCCGGTGCCATTGCCTTAAAGTATTCGCCGTTCATCCAGCGGAGCTTGGTCATATCAAAGACCGCCGGCGACTTCGAGATGCGACCGTAATCGAAGACCTTCGCGAGCTCTTCGAGGCTGAAAATCTCCCTGTCTCCCTCCGGCGACCAGCCGAGCAGCGCGACAAAATTCACGACCGCCTCGCTCACAAAGCCCTGTTCGATCAGATCCTCAAACGACGCATGGCCGCTCCGCTTCGAGAGCTTCTGGTGCTGCTCGTTCGTAATGGTCGGGCAGTGTACATAGACCGGCACCTCCCAGCCGAAGGCCTCGTAGAGGCGGTTGTACTTCGGCGAGGACGAGAGATATTCCTGCCCGCGCACCACATGCGTGATTTCCATCAGATGGTCATCGACGACATTCGCAAAATTGTAGGTCGGGAAGCCGTCGGACTTGATTAAGACCATGTCGTCGAGCTCCGCATTGTCCACCGTAATATCGCCGTAAATTTCATCGTGGAAGGTCGTGGTGCCGGTCCGCGGATTGTTCTGGCGAATCACAAAGGGCTCGCCCGCCGCAAGCCGCCGCTCCACCTCTTCTTTCGGCAGCGAGAGGCAATGCTTGTCATACTGCATGATGACTTCGCCGTTCACGGTCTTTTTCAGAGAGTCCAGACGCGCCTGGTCGCAGAAGCAGTAGTAGGCCTCGCCCTTCTCGACGAGCTGCTTCGCGTACTGCATATAAATGCCCGCGCGCATGCGCTCACTCTGCACATATGGGCCGTAGCCCTTGTCCTTATCAGGTCCCTCATCGTGCAAAAGACCGGTTTCCTCGAGCGTGCGGTAAATAATCTCAGTCGCTCCCTCGACAAATCTGCCCTGATCGGTGTCCTCGATGCGGAGAATGAAGGTACCGTCCGCGTGCTTGGCAATGAGATACGCATAGAGTGCTGTCCGCAAGTTTCCGACATGCATGCGCCCGGTGGGACTCGGCGCATATCTGGTTCTGATTTTCATGTTGAACTCTCCCTTCGCTCTGCTCGGCGCAGCTTTTCACTTATTTTAGCACGCTGTGTTTCCCCCCGCAATCGGTCTTACGCCCGCTTTGCCGAGCGCCCGCAGTAAACCCTCGCAACCCGCCGTAATCTGATCGGCGCAAGTGACAAAATCACCGGTATACCAGGGATCCGCAATTTCCGCCTTTTCTCCCGCTTTCTCTGCAAAGGAGAGCAGGAGTCTCAGCTTTTTCTCCGGATCTTTGCCGAGGATGCGCGCCGCATCCCGCAGATTTCTCTGCTCCATACAAATCAAATAATCGTAATTCGCGTAGTCCGCTCTCTTTAACAGAACCGCCCGCTTCTCTCCGCAGGGAATGCCGCGCCGCTTTAATTCCGCCTTTGCGGCCGGATACATCGGATTTCCGATGTCGTAGATAATTTCCTCGCTGCTTGTCGCGGCGGAAGCGCACAGAACCTGCTCCTCGACCCTGGCTTTTTTCACGAGATCCCGCATAATAAATTCCGCCATAGGGCTGCGGCATATATTTCCCAGACAGATAAATAAAATCCTCTTCATAACACACTCCAAACTACAGGCAGACCTTGTTCCGCGCCAAAAAATCGAGTATGATTCTATCATAGGAACAGTGTAAGAATTGTTAAGTTTCCACCGCATTTTTTTGAAAGGAGTCCTGAATATGAAGAAAAAATTAATCCTCGTTCTGACGCTCTCTCTCTCCCTCTTCGCAGTCGCCTGCGGCGGCAAAAAAGAGTCCGGCCCTGCGGAGAGCGGCGCGGTCTCTTCGGCAGCCAACAGTTCCGCGGCGGCAAATTCCGAAGCGGGGAGCGAAAGCGGCGCTACCGCCGCGTCCGGCGCAGCAGACGGCAGTCAGGCGGTCACTGTGACGCCGGATGCGGCCATGGCGACCGCCTTTCGCGCGCTCAAGAAAGATATGAGCTACGCAGAGGTCGAAAAGCTCTTCGGCCGCGCCGGAACCGCGGGTGCCGCAAAGGGCAGCTATACCTGGACAAGCGAGGACGGCGCCGGCATTGTCACCGTCGCATTTGAAAGTGACCATCTGACCAATTACTCCCAGGTCGGCGTCATTGTCGACAAGACAGCGAAAGCGACCATGGAAGCTTACAACCAGCTGAAGCCCGAGATGAGCTATGACGAGGCCAAGGAGCTGCTTGGCGGCGACGGCGTCCCGGTCAGCACGAGTTACATTGCCGGTCAAGTCATTTCGTCTTACACCTGGACCGATCCGGACGGCCTCTCCTTTGCGCTGACCTTCTCGAACGACAAGCTCTCCGCAATGAACACCAACCGCTCACAGTAAAGATGGCGCGAGCGGAATCTGAATTTCCGAGACCTGCCCCTTTGCAATGAGCAGTGCGATTTCAACGCGCGGCGGCTTCGGCCGGTAGCCGGACACCCGGAACACAGTTTGCTCATCGGGCGGTCCGAAGACCACACCGGACTGTGCCTCCTTTAATAACTTGCTCACACCGTCGTAACTGCTGAACCGGGGGCTCGCGGCCGCCGCGACAATCGCAATGCCGACTTCCATTGCCGCGCGGAGCAAATTCTCCCACCAGGCTGTCTTCGACTGGCAGAGGACCGAAAACCGCTCGGCTCCGTCAATCCAGAGCGCAAGCTCCTTTTCCTGTCTGAAATACTCCCGCATGCGCAGGGTCTTCCCACTGTTTTCGTAGGAAGCCCTGCGCTGTTTGATTTCTTCCTCGAGAAGTTCGCCGAGTGCCACGAGACTCTCGGCATCGTCCGCGTAGTGCGCATCGCCCTCTTTTGCGAGCGGATAGAGATCGCCGCCGCAATCGATCACATAGCTCTGTCCCGCATAGGCCGCATGGAGCAGCAGCAATAGATTGGTCTTTCCGCACTGCGCTCTCCCGAGAATCAGGTTCAGATTGCCGTAGAGGCAGAGGGTGCGCGGCGAAACCTCCGCCGTGTCAAGTCCGACTGCATACGAAAAGGGCTGCCGGACAGCCGCATAGCGCGCCCAAAGCAGATCCGGCGTCAGCACTTCCGGCATCACGGCGAGCGGCGTCGGCCGCCAGCCTATCGTCTTGCGCGCGCAGGCTTCGCAGCGCGCCCGGATGGTCGTGTCATACTCCTTTTTCTCCGCCGTGCTCGCCCGATAGCACTGCAGGAAATGGATGCCGTCTCGCTGTACCAGCGCCCGGCCTTTGATCTCCGGGAGCTTCAAAGGGCTCCGCCCGACCGCCTCGGCCGCCTCGGCGGGATCCAGCAGAAAAAGCGCCATCTTATCCTTGATATGATTTAAGAGCGAATAGCGTAAAGCGCCCGGTCTGGTCGCCGTGAGCGCCATATAAATACCGACCGCCACGCCGTCCCGCGCGAGCTGCATAAAAAAGGGCTCCAGTTCCGGCTCAAGCTCTTTGACCGCGTCGAAATGATCCAGAAAGAGCACAATCGCAGGCTCCTGTCCCGCCGCTTCGCTGAGTTTTCGCCGCTTTACCTCGGCCGCCAAAAGCGCCATGAGCTTTTTTCGCTTTTCCGTCTCATCAAAGTTCAGATAATCCGCGACATGCGGCAAACCTCGCACGAGAGACAGAGCGCCCGCGCCGAAATCCAGAAGATAGAAGTAAACGCGCGACGGCGGGTAGCGCTCCGCGAGCGCAATGGCAGCAGTCTGTAAGACCGTGGTCTTTCCCATTCCGCCCGCGCCGAAGACCGCGAAGTTGCCGTCCCGCCGGAAGTCATGCGTGCAGATTTCCGTCCGCTGTTCCTCCGGAATGTCCGCACAGCCGAGCGGAAACGCGAGACTTTCCGCTTCCTCCGCCGCGCCGCTCTCCGCCGCCGGCAGTTCCAACATGGCCGGGAGCGGCGGCAGCCATAACTTTTCCGGCAACTTCAGCGTTCCGGCAGCGGCAACACGACAAATCTCCCGAAGCACCGCGCCGAGTTCGCTCACTTCTTCGCCCTCCGCCGTCTCGCCGCGCCCTACGCGGCACAGAAGTTCCCGCTGTCCGCGCGCCGTCCGCCGGTAAATCCGCCGGTCGGCCGCCTCGCCTGCGCGCCGGTAGACAGCACCGCTGTAAGCCGACTGGAAGAGTTCGTAGAGCTCATTGTTGCCGACCTGGAGATAAGCCCGGCCCGGCTTGGTGAGTTGCGCGGCATCTCCGGTCTTTAGCATCTCCTTGCTGTCCGCCTCGGTCTGCACCTTGAGCGCTATCTTGCAGCGCGCATTGCTCCAAATCTGCTCGTTGACCACACCCGAGGGCTTCTGTGTCGCAAGAATCAGATGGACGCCGAGGCTTCGCCCGACGCGGGCGGTCGAGATTAGTTCTGCCATAAACTCCGGCTGCTCCGCCTTTAATTCGGCGAACTCATCGGCAATCAGAAAGAGATGCGGCAGCGGCACCCCGGTTCGCCCCGCACGGCAGGCCTCTCCGTAGTCGTCAATGTGGTTGACGCCGAGTTCCCGGAAGAGTCGCTGTCTTCTCGCGAGTTCGCTCTTCACCGCGACCAGCGCGCGGTAGCTGTCGCTCCCGTCCAGATTCGTGATGGTGCCGAGCAAGTGCGGAAGCTCCGCAAAGAGATTTGCCATGCCGCCGCCCTTGTAGTCAATCAGCAGAAAGCCCACTTCCTCCGGTGAGAACTGCAGGGCGAGCGAGAGAATCAGGCTCTGCAAGAGCTCCGACTTGCCGGAGCCCGTGGTGCCGGCGACCAGCGCATGCGGGCCGTGCGCGCTCTCATGGAGATCCAGGCTGACCGTCT